>CALCJH010000298.1 GCA_937967775.1 uncultured bacterium
GCGTCCCGGAATCTGCCGTTCTTTGTGGATTATCAGCTTGCCCCGGGAGCGGATCCGCTGGACGTCAGCTATCTGGTTGTCGGGACCAACAACACGGCAGAGCCGGATGCCACGGATGGGACCAATCCGGGAGTGCAGCCGGGTCAGACCTACACCTACCACGCTAGCGTGGTCTACAGGCGGCAGGGTGTCGGCACAGGCGGCGATGACAACACGGCAGGGCAGCAGACCTGGATCTACGAAGAGGGTCCCGTCCAGCTGATCGGGGTAGCCACGCCGCTGGAACCGATCCTTCGGACGGATCTGGTTCAGCCTCCCTATAATTCGGCGGCGGTGAATCCGGCAGATGTCACTTTCGAATGGCGCACGACGCTTGGCGCGGACAACTATATCGTCGAGGTGTCCAGAGACCCTTCCTTCCGCACCGTGATTTACCGCAGCCCTGTGGTAACGGCCAGCCGCTTCTCGGACGGGGAGCCTCTTTCCCTGGAGAATGTGAATCTGGGCTCGGCTGCCGCGCTGGCGGATGTGACCCTCTACTGGCGGGTGGGCGCGCGCAACTCGGGCGACAGGCCTGGTCCCATTCCTGACCCGGGCAGTGGGCAGCGCTACATTTTCAGCGAGGTCAGCCAGTTCCGCGTGGCGGCGGGCCCGCCGCCTCCTCCGTAAGGCGGGAAGGATGCCGTTGCAGACCGCGGGTACGCCGCTGTCAGCAGCTTCGACTGTGGATGGATTGCTTCGAGGAAGGCCCGGATGCGTCTAGATCGCGAGGCGCTGAAGGGCATCCTCCGTACGGACGGGAAGTCTGGCTTTTGGGGATTGACGTTATGAGATCAGTAAGGATGGCGCGGGCCAAACTGTGCGGCATGGCCCTGGCGGGGTGCCTCGTACTGGCGCTTCTGGCCGCGGGGCGGGCATGGTCTGCCGGTGAGGGCGGAAGCGTGTTCGTGCCGGGGCAGATCATGGTCAAGCTGAAGGCCAGTGTGAATCCTTCTGAAATCGAGGATGTTGCGGCATCGCTCGGCGCCCGCGTAGCTAAAGACCTGCCCGTCCGTTACTGGTATCTGCTGGAATCCCTGACGGCCTCGGCGGATGTGGCCGGGATGGTCAGCCGGGCATTGCTTGATCCTCGCGTCGTGGCCGCCGAGCCAAACTACTACCTCCGGAAGATGGAGGCCATTCCGAACGATCCCTACTGGGATTCGCTCTGGGGGATGCGTATGATCCGCATGCCCCGCGCCTGGGCCATCCAGAAAGGCTCGGCCAACATTCGGGTGGCGGTAATTGACGACGGCGTGGATGCTGATCACCCGGACCTTCGGGGCCGAGTCCTTCCGGGCTACGACTGCTCGGATAACGACGCGGACGCCTCTCCGGCGCCGGGCGAGAGCCACGGGACTCATGTGGCAGGGATCATCGCGGCGCAGGGCGACAACGGCATCGGTGTGGTGGGCGTGTGCTGGAACGGGGTGCGCATCATCCCGCTCAAGATCTTTCCGCAGTCATCCTACGACAACCTCATCGAGGCGCTGGATATCGCGCAGAACGGCCGGTTCAGTCCGCCGGTGCAGCGGGCGCACATCGTCAACATGAGCATCGGCGGTCCGTTCTCTCAGGCGGCCGATGACAAGATGGCGGAGGTGGCCGCTTCGGGTATTCTGATGGTCTCCGCCGCCGGGAATGATTCTGGGCCGGTTTCCTTCCCCGCCAGCTCCCAGTATTCGATGGCGGTGTCCTCTCTCAACCGTCTGGGGACCCTGGCCACTTACAGCAATTTCGGGCCGGAGGTAGATATCGCGGCGCCGGGGGGTCAGACCGCCTCCAATGCCCCGAACGATCCCGGCGGCATCTTCAGCACGGTTCCCACGGACTCTTACGAAAGCTTCCAGGGCACCTCGATGGCCGCTCCGCATGTTGCCGGCGCCGCTGCCCTGCTGATGTCGGCCGGGATGTCGGCTTCGCTTGCTCGTGAGGCCCTGCTGAACACCGCCACTCCTCTCGGAATCCCCCGCCCGAATAATCTCTATGGGTACGGTGTGCTGAACGTCGAGAAGGCGCTCCAGTATCCTGTCTCGGCGATTCACATCAACAATCCGCGCGAAGGTGACGTCATCTCCACACTCCGGCCGCTGTTCGAGATTCGCATGCCAGGGGTTTCTCTTGACAGCGTCTCCGCCTACGTGGACGGGCAGACGGCTATTTACCGTGGCTCTCCGGCGGACTCGCGCGTGTCGGATTTCAGCTTCAACCCGGACACGGGAGAGCTGGTCTTCTCCTGGCAGTTCACCTACACGTCCGGCTGTCCGGAGAGCCGCACGGATCTGCCGGCAAAAGAAGGACATCGCCTGCTGGTGACTGCGGGTTCCAGCGGGGGATCGGCTTCGGCAAGCCGGCAGGTGACCTTCAGCATCCAGCCGAAGGTGCTCTATCCTGGCGACCGGCTTCTGTTCTCCTTCCCGTTCGCGGCGGACTCGGCGGATCCTGCATCCGTTCTGGGGACGCCGCTGTACCGGCTGGCCCGGTCGGTCACCAGCATCATCCCGCCGGGATCTCCGTTCCTGTCTTATGCTTTCTACAACTTCCCCGGTCTGGTAAACGATCCCGAAGCTTCGCTGAAACCGCAGGCGGTATACGTGGAGGAGGTCTACGGCTCGTCCGACACGCTTCCTCGTGGGTTGGGATACTGGCTGGAATACCGGGACGCTTCCCCGAAGTGCCTGCTGGCCGGTAAGGTGGTGGACCACCGCTATCTGTATGAGGTGGATCTAAAGAGCGGGTGGAACCAGATCGGCAACCCGTATCCGTTCCCGGTCCTTGGCTCGGCTCTGCGGTTCCGCTACATGGGGACCTGGCTGTCGGCTGCGCAGGCCATAGATCGCGGGTGGATCGGTTCCCTCATCTACCGCTACCAGAACGGCGAATACCGCAGTGTGACCCTGCTGTCCGCGATGCTGGAGCCGTGGGAGGGCTACTGGATCCGAGTGCGCCGTCCTTCAGCGGGGGTGGTTTTAAGCGGTATTGATGATCCGCGCGCCACGATGACCATCATCTTTTCGCCTGTTAGACAGGATCCCTCAAACGCGTCGGCTGTCTTCAGCCTTGCGGGAACTTCCGGCGCGGGCCGCGAAGCCGTCCTGTCCCAGGCGCGAGGGCGCGTGCGTTTTCCGCGGGACCGGCGCCGCATTCAGAATGTTGCGAACGGCTGGGAGTGGACCCTGTCCGTGCGTCAGGGAGATACGCCCGCTTCCAGGGCGACGCTCGGGATGAGCGCCTCGGCCAGTGACGGTTATGACGCACTCGATGTGGAGCTTCCCCCTCCTGCGGATTATTCGGCTGTGGCGGGCTTCATACACTCCGACTGGGGCGCGGATTCGGGCCTGTACTCCCGCGACATCCGCAGCGTAGGCAACGAAGCGGTCTGGACGCTACGGATAGATACTTATCAGGCCGGTGATGTCCAGGTGGAGTGGGGGAACACGGCGGCGCTGGTCCGAGTCTTTGAGTTAACCCTCACGGATCTTGCCACTGGTGAAACAATCCCGCTCGCAGGCGGCAGGTGGAGTTTCCGTGCGCCGGCGGGGCAGTCCAGCCGTGAGCTGGAGATCCGTATCACACGGAAGGGCTTCTAGAGAGAATTGCAGGGCGCTCGTCAATCCCGTTTTTCTGAACACAGGGGAGGATTCCCGTT
>CALCJH010000299.1 GCA_937967775.1 uncultured bacterium
AGGATGCGGGGTTCCACGGCATCCAGACCCAGAACGTGCTGACGGCCAACGGTCTGATAGACGGGGTGGCCCTCAGCAGTCCGCTCACCTACAGTTTTTCCACCGTCACTTTTGGCACGGGACAGAGCCCGGCCAACAGCCTGCCACAGGGGCAGGGTCTGCTTCGCATCACCGAACTGGCCCCCACGCTGGATGAGGTCACGGTAACCGTCCGCTGGCGGGAGAGCGGCCAGTGGCAGGCAGTCACCCTGAGCACAATGGTGGCCGGCATCTAGACTTTGGATGGAGACCGGACCGTGAAGTCTGCTATCGCTCGCATCCGGCATTCCCGCCGCGGAGCCACCGTCATCGAGATGGTGACCGCGGTGTCCATTTTTACCCTCCTTTCCCTGGGAGGACTAGGGCTCCTTGTGGGCGGAGCCAATAGCTGGAACCGCGACTTCGCCCGGGGCTCCCAGGAGACGGATGTCGCCCAGGCGCTCCGGCGCGTGGAGGATGCGCTGCGGTTCGCCTGCGCGGTACAGGTGGACACGAACGGACTGGGAATCACTTACTTCTTTCCTGTCCGGGACGCACAGGGACGGCCTCTGCTCCCCATCCAGTCCGATGGAACGGCCCGACGAATCTGGCGGGCAGCGGACGGGACGCTCCGGATGACCGGCTTCAACCGTCCATTGCTGCGCAACGTCCCGGCCGACGCCCCCATCTTCAGCGCCACCACCAGCCAGCGCGCCGTCAGGGTGGCGCTGCGGACATCCACCTCGGACGGCCGGTCCAACTGGACGGCCGCCCGCACCGTCGTCGTTCAGATCAGGAATGCACCTTGAAAATGACAGAGATGCTCACTGAATGGACCGGAAGACTTTCCAGACGGCGCGGCGCGGCCATCGCCGCCGCGCTGGTCTGGCTCGGACTACTCTCGATGATGGGAACGGGAATCGTCTCGTTCTCCACGTCAGGGACCACCCGCGTCATCTCGGAGGAGCGGCGCGCCGAGGCGCTGGCCGCCGCTGATGGAGGACTGCAGCGGGAGATCCACATCCTGTGGATCCCGTTCCGCGCCCAGCAACGGATCCAGAACCTGGATGCTCAGTTCACCGGCGCGGGACCGGGCACGTCGGCAAAGCTCGTGACCACGGGCGAACTGCCGAACGGCACCCGCTATGTCGCCGCAGTGGTGGGCTACGAATCTGTCAACTCTCGCACGCGCCGGTTCACCATCCAATCCGTGGGCTGGTGCGACACGAACGGCAACGGGGTGCTGGACGAGGGAGAGGTGTCGCGGGCCGTGGAGGCGTTGCTGGACCTGACGCTGGATCCCTCCAGCGTGTTCGACTACGCCTACTTCGTCAACAACTACGGGTGGCTGGACGGGTTCGGCGCCTCGGACCTGATCGTCAACGGCGATATGCGCGCGAACGCCGACTTCAGCATCCTGAACGGCTCGCCCACTATCAACGGCAGCGTATACGCCTGCCGGAACGACAAGCTGTGGCCCCATGCGGCGGGCATCGTGAACCGGACCCCGCAGTACTGGACGAACAGCTACTATCAATCCAGAGCTCCCCAGCAGGCCCGACAGGCCTATCAGCAGTCCCGGATGGGCGTGAAGGGGTCGGATCAGTTCGAGGCGTGGCGCGACATCATCTATGATGCGGACGCTTCAATGGTTCACGGCCGCCCGGCCGGCGCCGTCATCGGCGACGTAAACGGCATCCGCAGGTTCGACGGCACCATTCTGGACCCGCGGGCCACCAAAGAGCTGCCGATGCCGGACCTGAACGACGTGGAGTATTACAAGCAGATCAGCCGGAACTACCTGGACACCAAGCGCAAGTTCCGGGACAACTCCAACAACCCGTACTACAACGAGCCAGCGTTTATCGAAGTCTTCAACCCCTCCAGGAACCGGTATGAGCGCATCACCAATCAGGGCGTTTTCGAGGGCAGCGTGGCGCTCATCGGGACGACGGCAAAGCCGATCCGGATTCACGGGCCGGTCACGGTGACGGGAGATATCGTCATCAAGGGTGTCTTCACCGGGCAGGGGACGCTCTACGCGGGCCGAAACGTGCACATCGTGGGCAACGTGCAGTACGCCCAGGGACCGAACTTCTCCGGAAACGACCTGGAACTGATAGACAAGGCGAACGAGAAAAAGGATCTGCTGGCTCTGTGCGCCCGGGGGAGCATTATCATGGGCAACCCCAAGAGGATGAGCAACCTGACCCTGTCCTACATGACACCGCCCTTTACCAAGGGACGCTACGACGATTTCGGAAACTGGATCCCACCCTACAATGCAAGAGAGATCGACGAATACGGTGTGATGCGCTACAAATCGCTGCTGGGGGACAACTACCTCGACTCCATCAGCGAGAACGTCAACGTCATCAACGCCATCCTTTACACGAACTTCCTGGGAGGAGGGGAGATCGGAGGGGGGTCTCAGGGGGTCACCTTCAACGGCTCCATCATCTGCCGCGACGAGGCGATGGTGACCCGGAGCCTGCCTATGTATCTGAACTACGACACGCGGGTGAAGTGGAGGATCCAGGAAGGCGAGCCACTGGTTGACATCAACCTTCCGTTCAGCCCGGCTGCCCGTATGAGGGCGTGGAGGGAGATATGACGAAAGCGAGCTGTTTCGTGATTCTTGCCGCAGCGGTCCTGATGGCGCTGCCGTCGGCGGCTTCGGCCATGCACCGGAACCCTTACGCGCCGGACACGCCTTATGTTCCCCCGGAGGAGCTCGAGCGCCAGAGGCAGGAACAGCAGAAGAGCGCGCCCGTAATGGAGCAGCCCGACCTGCCGACGCCGGCCGCTCCCCCGACCTACGACTACAGTCAGGACCAAAACGCCGCTCCTTCGGATCTGGTTTCCGCCCTGCAGACCCATCAGGCCTCCAGGTCGGAGGCCGGCAACAGCCCGGCGCCTCGCTCGCAGGAGGAGCAGGAATCGCGCCGCAGACGCGGGCTGGTGCTGATCGTTGCCAGCGCGGCGGGGATCGCCGGACTGGGGCTCAGCCGCGCCGCTATGACGTATCTCAGCCGAACATCCCCGAGGGAGGCCCAGCAGGCGCTGGAGGAGGGCAAAGACATCCGTGAAAACGCTCGCAGTTATGGAGGAGACCACAAAGAGTATTTTATAGACTGACGCCCGCATCGCCTCCCTTCAGCCAGAGCGGCCCGGCGCACAAAACGCCGGGTCGCTTTTCGCGTCCCTGCCGGAACCTGCCTCCTAATGAAAAACGATTGCTTGTGCTCTTCCGACACAGGCGGTAGAATGGAGAAAAGCCTGCCGGCGTCCGGGGGCTCCCTGCCCCGTCGCCTTCTACTGGGATGGACGATATGCCTGCGGAACCGTCCCGGGAGGTTACACAAGTGGAGCACAACACCATTTCCCGCCGCGACTTCCTGAAGGGGATCACTGTCTTCTCCGCGGGGGCGTGGCTTCTGGGACGCGACGCGCTGACTCTGAAAGCCGGACCGGTCTCCCCGGCCGGGTTCGGCGTAGACCGCTCCGTGGTGGGGATCGCCGACATACCGACCACCGCCGATATCGAAGCCGCCGTCCGCCGAGCGGTGGAGTTTGCGGGCGGTCTGCCTTCCGGGATCGGGCCGGGCAAGGTCATTGTCATCCAGCCCAACCTGGTGCAGGCGGGATGGACAAGCGGCAGCGGGGTGATCGCCCACGTGCGGGTGGTGCGCGAGGTCATCCGGATGTGTCTGGAGAAGGGCGCGCGGACGCAGGATATCTTTGTCTGCGAGGGATCGGCCAGCTTCTACGGCAGCCAGGGAGCATACGGCCCCCGCGAAATGACGCTCAAGGCGTTCAGGGACAGCGGGCTGGACGCGAACGGCGACCTGTACGAAGACGAGACCGGCGTGCGCCTGTTGGACGCCAACCAGGCGGGGCAGCTATATCCAGACTTCCCCGGCTACAGCGGCCCCTACGACCCGGCCTACGTGACCCACGTCGTCAAACCGTTCCTGCTGAACCGGGTCTATGTTCTGCCGAATCTGGTAGTGAACTGCGACTTTCTGATTCGCATCCCGTGCGTAAAAAGCCACAGCCTGGCGGGCATCACAGGCGCCCTCAAGCTGGCCTGCGGACTGGCTCCGACGGACATCTATCACTACCCGGGGCTTCCGTTTTATAAATGGGCCCTCCTGCACCAGCCTGTCGGCGGCAACAACGAGCTGATCACCAACGCCAAGACCCAGGCGGATATGACGCTCTGCCGCCCGCCGGATCTGGTGGTCACGGACGGGTTGGTGGGTGTCACGAACGGACCCTGCGGAGGCGACGGCGGAGGCGGGACCGTCAACCTGCCGCCAGGCGGACCCATCCGGGCCATCCTGGCCGGTAAGGACCCGGTGGCCACAGACACGGTGCAGGCGCTGGTGTGCGGCTACCAGACGCACTCCGGCAGCATTCCCGCGCTTTACTGGGCGGCACAACTCGGGTTGGGAACGGACGATCCCAGAAAGATCGAGGTGCGAGGACGGCGGGTCTCGGAAGTACGCAGGTGGTTCCCCGCGTGGGGCAGCGCAAAGCCAGGCGACCGTGTGGCCCCCGTAGTCGGCGATGTGAATCTGACACTGGATTCGTCTCTCAGGCTGACCGCCCGGCCTGTAGGCGCCTATGACGCCAGCCCGGGACTCTGCAAGGCGGAGCTGTATGTCGACGGCGTGCTGGTGGACAGCTCCGGCGAGCCCGGTCTGGAGACATCCTGCCTTCTGGCGGGCGCGGCGGCCGGGCAGCACACGGTAAAGGTGATCGTCTACGACGGGATGCTGAACGATACGTCGCTGACGCGCCCCCTGACCGTCCACAACGGGCCGCCCATCCCCTCTGCCCTCGCAGCGGCTGACTCGACGCGGCTGTTCCTGGGACCGGTGGCGTTTGCGGGAACCAGCGTCGCTCTGGACGGTCAGACATTCTTCGTGACTAACCAGGCGGGCACGTCCGGGCTCATGGTCCGTTACCGCGGTGCGGCGCCCCTGTTTGTGGCCGGAGCGCACATCAGTCTGGAAGGCGAGCTTCAGACTCAGAATGGCCAGAGGGTGCTGATGGGATGGGCTCTGGCGGAGCAGGGTGGATCTTCGCCGGTGCGGCCCAAGTTCATGCTGAACCGCGCGGTGGGCGGAAGCAGCCTGAACCCACACACGCCGGGCGTGAGCGGTTCGCAGGGTCCTTACAATCTGGGTTGCCTCATCCGCACGTCCGGGGTGGTCCGCGAGACGGGGCAGAGCTGGTTCGTCATTGACGACGGTTCCCGGCCGGGAGGACTGAAAGTGCTGTGCGGACCTGTTACCCCTCCCACAGCAGGGAGCAAAGTGGTAGTCTGCGGATTCAGCTGTTGCGAGGAGAATGGCGGAAGCATCCTGCCGGTGGTGGCACTGCGGGCCGCCGCGGATATCCAGCAAGTGTAACCGGACCGAGGCAGTCATACCACCGGAAGCCGTCACAGCCGGTTGCGCTCCGGCAGGATCCGGGACATCTCCCGTCCAACAGCTTCATCTGACGGAGGGCTAACGGTCATGTTCGATTCACGGGCGTTTGTGGCGGCGCTGGCTGCCGCAGTGACCTTCACGATGGGCAACGCACTGGAGGCGAAGATGCAGGTCCAGGTTGTGGATGCGCTGGTCAAGTTGCTCCCGGAAGGGCCCATACCCCGGGATTCTGCACAGGAAGCCTTCATCGAAGCGGCGCGGGGAGAGTACGAGAGCGCACAGATCGTGGCAACGGGCGACGAGGAGGGTGCGCTGCTTGTCTCGGCGTCACCGCTTTCGGGGCCTCCGGGGAGACGCCCGTCGGTGCAGATACGTTTTGCCGGATACGTGCCCGTCAGTCGGGGGACGGGACATACTCCGGACCACCTGCTGGTGGCCAGGCCCCCGGCTGAGATACCGGACCCGCTGCTGGAGGACACATCCATAATGCTCAAGCCCGGCCGGGCTCAGAGCGTCTGGGTCACGGTGCGAGTGCCGGAGGACTGCCAGCCCGGCGAATACCGCGGCTCGATTGTTCTGACCGCACCCGACTCGGAGGTGGAGGTGCCGCTTCGCGTTCGGGTGCGGGAAGTGGCCGTGCCCGCGGAGCGTTCGCTCTACATCACCAACTGGTTCAGCGTGGAGAACATCGCGTCCGCGGCCGGAGTGCAGCCGTGGAGTGAGGGGCACTGGAAACTGCTGGAAGCCTGGGCGCGTCTGATGGCCGATTACCGGCAGAACGTGGTCATTACGCCCCTGATGTCCCTCATTGTGGCCCACGAGGACGCGGACGGCCGTCTGAGCTTCGATTTCTCGCGTCTGGACCGGTGGATCCGCGTGTTCGACGAGGCGGGAGCGCTGGGGCTGATCGAAGGAGGGCATCTGGGAGGGCGCTCGGAATGGGAGGCCCCGGACTTCGATGCCGCGCGTCCCGTCACCGTGCTCCCGGACGGCAGCCTGAAGCGCTGGGAACCGGTCAAAGTGACCAGCGCGGCTCAGCGTGAGTTCCTCTCACAGTTCTTGCCAGCACTGCGGGACCATCTGCGGCAGATCGGCTGGCTGGACCGCTACGTGCAGCACCTGGTAGATGAGCCGATCACCGTCAACGCGGAGAGCTACAACCGGCTGGCCGCGATGGTCCGGGAGTTCGCCCCGGAGTTCCGCATCATTGACGCCACGATGTGCCGGGAAGTGGCGGGTTCCGTGGATATCTGGGTGCCCCAGCCGCAGGAGATCGCCGCACACTGGGATTTCTTCCAGGAGCGCAAGTCGAAAGGAGAACAGGTCTGGTTCTATACCTGCCTGTCGCCCACGTCGGGCTATATGAACCGGATGGTGGACTATCATCTGCTGCCGGTGAGGCTGCTGCACTGGCAGAACTTCCGCTACGACCTGCCCGGCTATCTGCACTGGGGGCTGAACCACTGGCGCGAGGATCCTTTCCGCAACCTGGAACCGCTCCTCAGCGGAGAGACGTACCTGCCCCCCGGCGACACACACATTGTGTATCCCGGGAAATACGGCCCGCTCTCCAGCATCCGGCTGGAGGCCATGCGGGACGGCATCGAGGACTATGAGCTGCTGCGTATGCTGGCACTCAAGGACAGAAAGGCCGCGGAGCGGATCTGCGCTTCCGTGGTGCGTTCCATGACAGACTACACTGTGGATCCCACGGAGTTCCGGCGGGCGCGCAGCCGTTTGCTGGATGAGCTTGAGAGAAGGCGATGAGGCCTGGTGGACTACTGCTGGCGCTGGCTCTTGCGTGCTCAGGCGCTGTGAACGGTGCGCAGGAGCAGGAATCTCTACTGGTGATCTCCGGCGATTGGAAGATCACGGTGACGGCCGGCACGCTGCGTCATCCGGACGGGGACATCCGCGTGTCCGATGCAGTCGCTCTGAAGGTGGCTCCTCCGCCTGTCCTGCGCCTCAGCGGCACAGAGAAGCTGCCCCTGTGGAAGCCGGATGCGCCGGGATGGGCAAAAGGGCTGCGCCTCAAAGGGGTCCGCACTTTCGAGACCTCCGCCCCCGACCATCTGGTGCCGGGAAGCCTCGTGGTGAGAAGCACGGGATCCGGCCACACGGTCTATCGGCGTGGAACGGATTATGAGGTGGACGAGCGGTGGGGCACTGTCGGGAGGCTGGAGAGCGGGGGCATTTTTGAAGACACGGAAGTGAGGCTGGACTATTCCGTCTGGATGGACCGGATGGACTCCATTGTGGTTCTGGCGCGTGCAGGCGGGCAACCTTTCCTCCGGCCCGGCGAGCCTGGCGTGGTAACGGTGCGCCCTCCTGATCCTGGCCCCGGCGAAGTGGTCCTGGCCAACATCTGGGTGCGGGCCGGGCAGACGCGATTGACCGATGAGAGCGTCTATCGCATTATCGAGCCCGCGTATCCGGAAAAGAAGCACTGGCCCCCTCCGGCGCAGAGGCTTCTCCCGAGGACGTGGGAGAAGCTGAACACGGGAGGATCGCTGAAGATCCTCGCGTGGGGGGACAGCGTGACGGCAGGCGGGGAAGTGCCGGAAGAGCACCTGCGCTGGCAGAACCGTTTTCTGGGTCTGTTGAAGCAACAGTTTCCGAGAGCAGACATCCGTGTGGAGACGCTGGCATGGGGAGGCCGCAACACGGAGAGCTTCCTGAAAGAGCCCCCCGGCTCACCCTACAACTTCGAGGAGAAGGTTCTCGGCGCGAGGCCGGACCTGATCATCTCGGAATTCGTGAACGACGCGAACCTGACGCCAGACCAGGTGGAGGAGCGCTACGGCTACCTTTTGCGGCGTTTCCGGGAGATCGGGGCCGAGTGGGTCATCCTGACGCCGCACTTCGTCTGGCACCCGTGGATGGGTTTGGCATCTCCCCGTGTGGAGGAGGATCCCCGTCCCTATGTCGCGGAACTCCGGCGCTTCGCGGAGAAGAACGGCGTGGCGCTGGCCGACGCCAGCCTCCGTTGGGGACATTTGGTGAAGGAAGGGATACCCTACGAGACCCTGCTGGCGAACTCGCTGAACCACCCGGACGAGCGAGGACACCTGATGTTTGCGCTGTCTTTGATGGAATTGTTCCAATGAGGCAGACCAGAGGAAGTGACAACGCCCTCACCCATGCCCTCTCCCGTTCTCAGGGAGAGAGTTTCCTTTTTGTAGCTGCCTACGTCGGTTGAGCCGTCGACCGGAGACGGACGATTCGAAACCACAGCTCCACCTGACTGGTCTCGATACGTTCGCCTGCGCCGAACTACTCGACCACCGTATTGGGGTCTTGAGCCGAGCAATCGAGGAGGCACGCGACCCGGCAAAAATACCTGTTTTGGGGATCGGGGATTGACAGGACGCCGGGAAATCCGTATTCTCAAAACTGAGTACATACAAGAAAGTACCGCTTCTGCCGCTTGCGCAGCATCGGCCGGGAAAATCCCGGCAAGTCTTGCGTTGTAAGGGCGCAAAGTGGTATAATTTGGATGTTGTGTAACCGGAGATCACCGGGCATTGACCACATTGAGAGAGACCGGATTTCAGGGATGGGGGGACATCCTGGGACCATGCAG
>CALCJH010000300.1 GCA_937967775.1 uncultured bacterium
CAGGAATTGGCGTCATTGTAGTCCGCGCGGCCCGGGAGGGCCGCAGCGTAGGTTAGCTGCCCGGCTGGCAGGCATCGTCCTGTGCCGGAGCGGCGAGCCGGTGTCCTGCCTTACGAGAGTTGCAAACGTCCGGCGGCGAACCCTTTCCCTGAAGCCGTAGCAAAGCGCGAAAGGTGCGCAGAAAGCAGTAAGACCTCTCGTCCTCAGGCAGGACGGGGGGTTTTTTGCATGCGGCTGTGCGCCGCGTGGTGTTTTCCAGTTATGCTGTAGAACAGTCAGAAGAGGTCCGGAGAAGACATTGGAAAGATCGAAAAAGTCCCAGATAGAGAAGTATCAGGCCGGTCCCCGCAAGGGATCCGCGCCCAAAGTACAGGCTGGCCACAAAGTCAGCGGGGCCAGAGCCTTGATGGAGTCCATCAAGCTGCACGGCGGCGAGGTGGTCTTCGGGCTGCCTGGCGGGGTGATGCTCCCGGCATACGACGTCTTGTACGATGACGGTGGCATCAGCCACATCTTGGTGGGCCACGAACAGGGCGGTTGCCATATGGCCGACGGGTTCGCACGTGCCACCGGAAAAGTTGGCGTGTGCTTTGCCACATCGGGACCTGGGGCCACGAACCTGGTGACCGGCCTGTGCAATGCCCACATGGATTCGGTGCCCGTGGTTGCGGTGACGGGACAGGTCCGCACCACTGTGCTGGGCAAGGACGCCTTCCAGGAGGCGGACATCACCGGCATCACGATGCCCGTCACCAAGCACAACTACCTGGTCAGCGATCCGAACAGCATCCCGCGCATCATCGCCGAGGCGTTCTACATCGCGCGGACCGGGCGACCGGGGCCGGTGCTGGTGGATATCCCGATGGATGTGGCGCTGGCCCAGATCGAATATCACCCGGTCACCGAAGTTAAGATCCGCTCCTACAACCCGGAGGTGCCTCTGCGGCTGGATAATCTGGACGAGGCCGCGCGGCTTATCGCCGAGGCGAAGCGGGGCGTCATCTACGTGGGGCAGGGAGCCATCATATCGGGCGCCTGGCGGGAGGTGCGCGAGCTGGCCCGCAAGACACAGTTCCCCACTACCACCACGCTGCTCGCCAAGGGGACGATGGACGAGACCGATCCTCTCTCCCTCGGCATGCTCGGGATGCACGGGACGGCGTATGCGAATTTCGCCATCCGCGACTGCGACCTGCTGATTGCGGTGGGGGCGCGTTTCGATGACCGCGTCACGGGAAAGGTGGATGCCTGGGCGCCAGGGGCGAAGATCATCCACATAGACATTGACCCTGCGGAGATCGGCAAGATCTACATCCCGGATGTCGCCCTAAACGGCGACTGCCGGGCGGTGCTGCAGGCGCTGCTGCCGCTGGTTGCGGAGCGCGGGCCGACGGAGTGGAATGAGCAGATCGAGCGCTGGAAGCAGGAGTTCCCGCTGTGGTATCCGAAGGGTGAGGATCGGGTGTATCCTCAGGCGGTGTGCGAGGAGCTCTGGAACGTGACGAAGGGGGAAGCCATCGTCACCACGGGTGTGGGCCAGCATCAGATGTGGGCGGCCCAGTTCTACCGCTGCAAATATCCGAGGACGTTCATCACCAGCGGCGGACTGGGGACTATGGGCTTCGGCCTGCCGGCGGCCATCGGCTGCGCAGTGGGTGTGCCGGACCGGCCCGTCTGGTGCGTGGACGGCGACGGAAGCTTCATTATGACCAGCGAGGAGCTGATGCCCGCAGTCCAGCACCGCATCCCGGTGAAGGTGGCCATCATCAACAACTTCTGCCTGGGAATGGTGCGGCAGTGGCAGTCGCTCTTCTGGGATCAGAGGCTCAGCGCCATTGACCTGAGCTACCAGCCGGACTTCGTGAAGCTGGCGGAAGCATACGGCGCGGTGGGAATGCGCGTGACCAGACCCGAGGAGATCCGCCCGGCCATAGAGAAGGCCAACGAGATCAACGACCGGCCCGTGGTGGTGGACTTCCACGTGGTCAAGGACGAGAACGTGCTGCCGATGATCCCTGCCGGTCAGACGATCGAGCAGATGATGGTCGAAAAGCCGCGCTGAAAGGAGCCTCTCAGATATGCCAGTCACGAAATCCAGTCCGCAGCAGAATGTGGGCATGCAGCACACCATTACCGTGCTTGTGGAGAACAAGCCGGGTGTTCTGACCCGTGTGGCCGGGCTGTTTGCCAGACGCGGATATAATATCGAGTCGCTCGCCGTGAGCATCACCGAGGATCCCACGGTCTCCCGTATGACGGTGGTAGCCAGCGGAGACGCTCAGGCGCTGGATCAGATCAACAAACAGCTTGCCAAGCTGATTGATGTGATCCACGTAGCGGACTATACGGACCTGCCCATGGTAGAGCGCGAACTGGCGCTCATCAAGGTGAATGCGGATACGTCTGTCCGCGGGGAGGTGATGCAGCTTGTGGACATCTTTCGCGCGAAGATCATTGACATCAGCGACAAGACCTTCACCATCGAGGTGACGGGCGGGGTGGAAAAGATCAACGCGTTCGAGAAGATGCTGGAGCCCTACGGCATCCGGGAGATGGTCCGCACGGGACGCATTGCGCTGGTCAGGGGAGCCAGGACCGCGGCCCAGACCTGACGGCGAGGCGCAGGCATTGATGCGGCGGACCCGGTGGTCCGCCGCTCTTCTGAAGGGCGAGGGCAATACAAAGTCAGGAGGAACGACAAATTGCCGGCAAAAGTCTATTACGAATCCGATGCGAAGCTTGATGTTCTGAAAGGAAGCAAGATCGCAATCATCGGCTACGGCTCCCAGGGTCATGCGCAGGCGCAGAACCTGAAAGACAGCGGCCTGGACGTCATTGTGAGCGATCTGGAGGGGACGCCGAATTACGCTCTGGCCGTCGAGCACGGCTTCAAGCCCGTGTCAGCCGCCGATGCGGCGAAGCAGGCCGATGTCATCCAGATGCTGGTGCCGGATGAGGTGCAGCCCGCGGTCTACCGGTCGGAGATCGCCCCGAACCTCAAAGCGGGTAAGAGCCTGCTGTTCTCGCACGGGTTCAACATCCACTTCGGGCAGATCGTCCCGCCGAAGGACGTGGACGTCTTCATGGTGGCTCCGAAGGGACCGGGGCATCTGGTCCGCCGCACCTATGTGGAGGGTGCCGGGGTTCCTGCGCTCATCGCTGTGCATCAGGACGCCAGTGGCAAGGCGAAGGAGAAGGCTCTCGCTTACGCCAATGGCATCGGAGCGGCGCGCGTTGGCATCCTGGAGACAACCTTCGAAGAGGAGACCGAGACGGACCTGTTCGGGGAGCAGGCGGTCCTTTGCGGCGGCTGCACCGAACTGGTGATGGCAGGGTTCGAGACGCTGGTTGAGGCCGGTTATCAGCCCGAGATCGCCTATTTCGAGTGCCTGCACGAGCTGAAGCTCATCGTTGACCTGATGTACGAAGGCGGGATCAGCAGGATGCGGGACTCCATCAGCAACACGGCCGAGTATGGTGACTATACCCGCGGCCCGCGCATCATCACGGAGGAGACCCGTGAGGAGATGCGGGAGATCCTTGCGGAGATCCGCAGCGGTGAATTCGCGCGCGAGTGGATCCTTGAGAATCAAGCCGGCCGGCCGGTGCTGAGCGCCGCGCGGCGTCATTCGGCTCGCCATCCCATCGAGGAGGTAGGAGCCAGGCTGCGTGCCATGATGCCCTGGCTGCAGGGCGGAAAGGTCGCCGGCAAGGACAAGAAGCAGGGCAAGAAGAAGTAGGACCTTGCGGAGGCGCATTTCCGGAGGCGGGGCCGGGGCTCTGATGCTCCGGCCCTTTGCTCATATTACTGTCGCCGCGCCGCA
This sequence comes from uncultured bacterium, assembly GCA_937967775.1. Classification (GTDB taxonomy): domain Bacteria; phylum Armatimonadota; class UBA5829; order DSUL01; family DSUL01; genus CALCJH01. The sequence goes on from CALCJH010000300.1 coordinate 3,825, forward strand.
ACCTGTGACTGATGCTCTTGCGCATCGGGGCAATATGTGGTAGAAGAACAGTAACTGCAATGATGCGCCAGAGGAATGTGACTGTTCACACGCTTTCAATAGAGTGCGGCTTCGGGCCGGACTTGGTCTCCGCACGCATTCTGGCTGGCATCATTATCCTCATCCTCGCGCTTATCTAGCCTGCGGTCCCTTCGTCACGCTGGGGTCGCGGGCTGGCCGAATGGCCACGGACTGAGCAGGCCGGCGGTCCCGGCGGGGTCTGCTCTTTTACCTTCCACCTGAAACGGCCGCAAAGGGAGTCCACGTGTACGGCGGTGGGCAGCCGGGGCCTCAAGGACTTCTTGAGGATGATTGAAGACCAGAATTCTGGAGACGCGAGGAGCAAAAATGCAGGACAACGGCAACCGGGTCATCATTTTCGATACCACGTTGAGGGACGGCGAACAGTCCCCCGGCGCCAGTATGAACATCGAGGAGAAGCTGGAGGCTGCGCGCCAGCTCGCTCGCCTGAACGTGGATGTCATTGAGGCGGGGTTTCCCATCGCCAGCGAAGGGGATTTCGAAGCGGTGCGGCAGGTTGCCCGCGAGATTCGCGGCGGTCCGGCCATCGCGGGCCTGGCAAGGGCCGTGGACGCCGATATAGACCGCGCGGCCGAGGCGCTGAAAGAAGCGGAACGTCCCCGCATCCATACTTTCATCGCCACTTCTGACGTTCACCTGCAGCACAAGCTGCGCATGAGCCGTGAGCAGGTGCTGGAGCGCGCTGTAGAGGCTGTCCGGCGTGCCCGCAACTACTGCGACGACGTGGAGTTCTCCCCGGAGGACGCCGCCCGTTCGGACATAGACTTCCTGTGCAGGGTCGTGGAGGCGGTCATTGACGCCGGCGCAGGCACGGTGAACATCCCGGATACCGTCGGATATTCCACTCCGGCGGAGTTCGGAGCCATGATCCGCACTCTGAAAGAGCGGGTGCCGAACATTGACCGCGCGGTCATCAGCGTTCACTGCCACAACGATCTGGGGCTGGCTGTGGCCAACTCCCTCTCCGCGCTGCAGAACGGCGCACGGCAGGTGGAGTGCACCATCAACGGTATCGGCGAGCGCGCTGGAAACGCCGCGCTGGAAGAGATCGTGATGGCGTTGGAGACCCGGAAGGATGTGTTCGGGCTTACGACAGGCATCAATACGCGCGAGATTCTGCGCACCAGCCGGCTTATCTCCGAGCTGACGGGCATCGTGGTGCAGCCGAACAAGGCGGTGGTGGGCGCGAACGCTTTCGCTCATGAGGCAGGTATCCACCAGCACGGCATCCTGATGAACCGTGAGACCTACGAGATCATGTCCCCGGAGTCCGTGGGGATGCGCGAGTCGAAGCTGGTGCTGGGCAAGCATTCGGGGCGGCA
>CALCJH010000301.1 GCA_937967775.1 uncultured bacterium
TCGTTTCATGTCGAACCCTCTTCTCCTTCAGGTCTTGACCGGGCGCAGAGAGCGCCCTTTCTCGCAAGCGAGCCTCTTGGCGGGCTCCTCTTGTGCCCAGTGATTTAAGAATAAAACCTTCAGCTTTACCGGTCAAGTCACAATCTCGAACTTCCGGTAATTGAAGGCCAAAACTGGCAATTGTACGGGGTCTTGCCGATCTGACAGACGCGGGCGCATTCGAGAGCCAAAGCGCCGAAGCCCGCGACCACCGCCCGTTATTCCCTGTCCGGTGAATCCTGGCCCCCGATTTCCTGCCCGCTACCGACCTGGTCGTTCCCCGCCGGGTCGCGGGTGTTCTGCAGGAATGGCGCCCGCGGATGCCTAACTCCCCGCCCGGACGCGCCTGCCCTGTCTATGAGGTCTGGCAAAACCCGTTCGAAGAGGAGTCCTGCAATGAGCCGCTCTCATCCGATGCCCTACCGCATCCTGTGGACCTGGGATAGCTGGGTCTGCGATCCCTTCATTGCCGAGAGTTATGTCGCGGAGTATCGCGAGCTGATAGACTTCGCCGCCCGGACCGGCTACAACGGGATCATCATATGGGGGTTCGTGGACGCCCGGCACGGCGGAATCGAGGCGGCACGGCAGGTCGCCGGTTATGGTCTGCAACAGGGTGTACGCATTCTGCCAGGTGTCGGGGCCGGCGGGTATCACGGATACAGCATGACTCCGGGGCTGCCCTATCATCTGGAGGATCTGCTGCGGGAGAAGCCCCATCTCAGGGCTCAGATTCGGGGAAGCCACATGGTGGAGGACCACGCTGGATGCCTGTATCAACCGGAATTCCAGGAGTGGTTGCGCGAGGGGGCGGAGTGGCTGGCGGCCACGTTTCCCATCGGTGGCGTCAATATCGAGACCAACGAGATGGAATGGATCTGCGACTGCCCGCTGGCTTCGGAAGCCACCCGCCGGGAGCCCAACCGTCTGAAATACGCCAACTCCTATTCCGACCTTGCCATCGCCGTCCCCATCATCTTCCAGGAGACCCGCAGAAAGCATCCGGACGCCTGGGTCACCTACGCCACCTACGAGCCCGCCTGGTTCCGGCGGATGGAGGATGCCTGGCTGCTGAAAGGGATCCCCCGGGAGGCTATTGCGCAGTGGAACATGGAGCTGGACTGCGACGCATCCATTCCGCCGCCGGTGCCGGAGAACATCTCGCTCATCCATTCTGGAGGCTGGTCCTATCACTTGGATGCTTTTCCTCCCACCTGGACCTTCACCCAGTACCGCTGCTTCTGGCCGCTGCTGAGGCAGGCGCATCAGTTCGGAGCCAACCAGCGTGCAATGGGGGTACAGGGGCTGGTCCTGGGGTGCGTCGGCTCGGCGGCGATGCCGGACAACGAGGTCAACTACATTGCTTATCTGGAGTTCGCCCGGGATCCTGACATGGATTTCGAGACCTTTGCCGCGGAGCATCTGGCGCCTCTGTATGGCGAGCCTGCCGCGCCGCTGATGCTCCGGCTGATGCTCGCTCAGGAGGAGCTTCATCCGAAGTTGGCCCCTGTATGGTCCGGATGGGCGTGGTTCCTGCGCGAAGGGTCTCCATCGCGGAGACTCCTGGCTGCAGAAGAGAGTGTGCTGAAAGAATGGGAAGACCAGCTTGCCCTTGCCCGGCGTGCGCGGGAAGCCGCCTCGCCGGAGGGTGCAAGGCGGCTGGACGCCGTCACGCAGGTGCTGGACGAATACCTCCGGATCGGGCGCTTCTCCCGGACCGGCGCGGCCGCCGCAATGATCCAGGATCAGGAGCGCTTGAGGAACAATCCTGACGAAGCCGGGGCCGCGTCAGACCAGCTGGTTGCTGAACTCGAATTACTGGAGGATATCTACGGCCCGCGGCGGGGGAGCGGCCAGGATTCCGGTTAGCTGCTGCGCTCCAGCAGATACGGACCGATCTCTTCCAGCACGCTCTTGGCCGGAGTCGCCGGCAGATTAGCAAGATGCTTTGAGGCGATCTCCACCTGCTCTTCGGCCAGCGTCAGGCACTGTTCCGCCACATCCAGTTCCAGCGCTTTCTGGGTGAGGTAATGCACGTCGTCCGGGGTCAGCCGCCTCTGGAACGCCTTCTCCAGCAGGCTTTCGCGGACTTCGGGGGAGATCTCCCGCAGAGCCAGAATGTAGGGAAGTGTGACCTTACCGTCCAGCAGGTCTGCACCCACGGGCTTGCCCACCGACGCTCGGTCGCCCACAAGGTCCAGAAGGTCGTCCGTCATCTGAAAGACCAGCCCGATCCGCTCCCCGTAGCGCGCCAGGGACTCGATGATGTCATCCGGCGCGTCCACGCAGATGCCGCCCACCTCGGTGCAGGCGGAGATCAGCCGGGCGGTCTTCAGGTCAATCATGTGCCAGTACTGGGATTCCAACTCGCCCAGCGAACCGCGCATCACCAGCTCCAGCACCTCACCCTCCGCCAGCGCCACAGTCACGGTGGCCATCCGCTTGATGATCCGGTCATCACCATCCCGCGCCATGACGCCGAACGAGCGCGCGAAGAGATAATCGCCCACCAGCACGGAGACTTTGTTGCCGGAAAGCGCGTTTGCGCTTGCTGCGCCGCGGCGCGAGTCCGAGCCGTCCACCACGTCATCGTGCATCAGGGTGGCCAGGTGAAGCAGCTCCACACCCGCCGCAAGCTGGATGGGGCGGGTAACATCCGCATCCGGGTCCGCGGCAAGCGCGCCCAGCACCACCAGTGCCGGGCGGAACCTCTTACCGCCGGCCGAGACGCAGTGCTGACAGAGTCCTGTAATGGAGCGGATGCGCGACTCAACCTCCGACTGGAGCAGAGCCTCCACCTCTGCCAGCGATCCCTCCAGAAACTCCAGCCAGGGGGGCGTGACCCCGGTCCGACGTCTCAGACGCTTCAAGGCTTCGTCCCGGTATAAATGCAAACCGCGCCCCCTGCGAGGTTGCGAATGGAGATATCCGTGAAACCCGCTTGCCGCATAAGACGGGTGACTCCTTCTCTTGAATGAAACGCAGCCAGCGATGCCGGCAGCCACCTGTAGGCCTGCCGTTCGCCTCTCAGAAGCGCCGCCAGCCGCGGCAGCACCTTCTCGAAATACCAGAAAAACAACGGCCGGTAAGGCCACCACTCCGGACCCGCGATCTCAAGCGCCACCAGCTTTCCCCCCGGTGTCAGCACCCTCCGGCTCTCGCGGAAGAACGCCTCCAAGTCCGAGAAATTCCGGAGCGCGAACCCGGTGGTCATCGCCTGGAAGCATTCTGACCGAAACGGCATCCTCTCGGCATCTCCGAGCACGAGCAGCGCCTGGACGCCGGATCGCGCCAGCCTGTCCCTGGCGTGCTCCAGCATCCTCCGGCTGAAGTCCAGTCCTACCACCGTGCCGTCCTGCCCTACCAGCCGCCGGAGGCCGGGCAAAAAGTCGCCTGTCCCGCACGCCACGTCCAGCGCCGCGTCCCCCTCTCTCAGTCCGGTCATTCTCAGCGCAGCCTGGCGCCAGCGCCGGTGCAGCCCAAAGCTGGTGACGCTGTTCAGGAAGTCATAGCGGGGAGCTATGGTGTCGAATACGGACCGGACGAAGCGCGCCTTCTCCCCCGGAGCGAAGAATTCGGACGTCAGCGGATGCGCGTCCTCCGGAAGGCCGGCCTTCCCTGGTGATCCCGGCTTCACGGCTTGATCTCCCCGGCGTCAGCGGGGAACGAAGGACATCCAGACTCCGGCTGCCGCCAACTTGGCCAGCGGCTGGAGAGCGATGAGCAGCGCCACGCTGGCCAGGGCGCACACCCATACCACAGATGCGGAAGCGACAGGGGGCGGGAGCGGAGCGGGATCCCGCGGTTCTTCGAAGAACATTGCGCGAGCGACATTGAAGTAATAGTACACCGAGACCACGCTGTTCGCCACGCCGATGGCCGCCAGCCACCACAGAAGCTGGATATTGGTCCTGATGGCTGCCGCGAACACCCAGAATTTGCCCGCGAATCCCAGGGTGGGGGGCAGGCCGGCCAGAGACAGGAAGAAGATCACCAGCGCGATGGCCAGCCCCGGCGATCGGCGCATCAGGCCGCGATACGCGGCGATCTCCGCCGAGCCCGTCAGGCGCTCCACAGCGTTGACCGCCGCGAAGGCTCCCATGTTTGCCAGCAGATAGCCCGCCACATACACCAGCACCCCCTGCAGGGCGAACAGGCGAGGGTCGCGCAGGCTCACCCCAAGGGCCGCAAAGCCGATCAGCATATACCCTGCGTGCGAGATGCTGGAGTAGGCCAGCATCCGCTTCAGATTTCTCTGCGGAATGGCGGCCAGATTTCCCAGCGTCATGGAGGCGGCCGCCAGGATGCCCACCAGCGGCACCCAGTCCAGCGCCGCCGCAAAGCACGTCCACAGAAGCCGCAGCATCACCACCAACCCGGCTGCCTTGCTCGCCACGGAGAGGAACGCCGTGACCGGAGTGGGAGCTCCCTGGTAGACGTCTGGCGCCCAGAGGTGGAACGGAGCCGCCGCCACCTTGAAGGCCACCGCCGTCAGGGT
>CALCJH010000302.1 GCA_937967775.1 uncultured bacterium
CGCAGCGCGTAAAGCGCGCTCCCCCAGACCAGAACGAAGAACAAAAGCCCCGTCACCACTCCCAGAAGCACGCGGGAGCCAAGGATGGTGGAAAATATTCCGGCGTAGCCCAGGTCCTGAAACCACAGCCAGTCCACGTAGAGCGGCAGCAGAGCAAGGAGTCCGATGAGGATCAGGGCGATCAGCACATATCCGGCAACCTTAGCGGCAGTGCCCATAATTCTTCCTTTCCGTGGGCCGCGGCGCGAGACAGGCACCCTACCGGGGAGAGAGTGTGTCTCTCAGAGTGAGATAATCCTGCAGTCCCAGCAGGTCTTTCACCTCGTCGAACGAAGCCATCCGGTCGCGGATGGACTCCAGGGAACCCTCCTGCAACAGTGTCCGGGCAAGCGTCCTCACCGCGTGCAGGGTGACCAGCAGACTCTCGATGGGAAACACGGCGATCTTGTAACCCATCTCTTCCAGAGAATGGATGGGCAGAATGGGAGTAGACCCGCCCGTCAGCATGTTTACAAGCAGCGGGTGTCGCACGCGCTTCGGGATGGTCTCCAGCTCTTCCAGTGACCGGGGGGCCTCGATGAACACGCAGTCCGCTCCCGCGTCCCCGTAGCGGTTGGCGCGGTCTAAGGCTTCCTCCAAACCCAGGGGCTCCCGGGCATCTGTGCGGGCGATGATGACGAAGTCCGGGTCGCTGCGGGCACGCAGGGCGGCCTTCAGCTTGAGGATCATTTCTTCGGCCGGAATAACCTCCTTGCCCGCAAAGTGCCCGCACCGCTTCGGTGCCACCTGATCCTCCAGCAGGATCCCCGCCGCGCCGGCGGACTCAAACTCGCGAACGGTGCGCATGACGTTCGCGATGTCTCCGTGGCCGGTGTCGCCATCTGCGACCACCGGGATGCTGACGCAACCGGCCATATGGCGGACCGCCTCGGCCATCTCCGTCATGGTGATCAGGTTCAGGTCCGGCATACCCAACCTGCTGGCTGAGGTCCCGAACCCGCCTATGAAGACCGTCTCGAAGCCCTCCCGCTCTACGATCCGTGCTGTGAGACAGTCGTGCGCGCCCAGACTGCGCACGATGCCCGGTCGAGCGAGCAGCTCTCTGAGAACGGAAGTTGTGCGTTTCTCAGCCATCGCGAGGGTCTCCCGGCTCCGGTTGAAGGAGAGTATAGCACACGGAGGAAAGGGCATCCGCGGCACCGCGCGCCCTGACGGGCAAATCAGAGGATCTGGTGAGACCGGAATACCGGCACGCGACCGTTCCTGCCGGGGCGGCCTTTCCCACCTCACGCACGGCTATAATCCCCCGGGAGCCGGCGCGATGCAGCCGGCGTTATCGGATGCTGTAAGGAGGAATGCCTGAATGCAGTATGTCCATCTGGGACGAACGGGACTGAAAGTCAGCCGTCTGTGTCTGGGAACGATGAACTTCGGTCCGCAGACGTCCGAAGAGGACAGCCACGCCCTCATGGACCGGGCCCTGGAGCTCGGCATCAACTTCTTCGACACGGCCGACGTCTACGGTTGGAAGCGGGGCGAGGGCTGGACCGAGCAGATCATCGGGCGCTGGTTCGCGAAAGGCGGCGGGCGGCGGGAGAAAGTGGTCCTGGCGACCAAGGTCTACGGCGACATGGGAGACTGGCCCAACCAGTCGAGACTGTCGGCCCTGCACATCCGCAAAGCGTGCGAGGACAGCCTGCGCCGCCTGCAGACCGACTACATTGACCTGTACCAGATGCACCACATTGACCGGAACACTCCGTTCGAAGAGATCTGGCAGGCGATGGAGCAACTGCACCGCGAAGGGAAGATCCTTTACGTCGGAAGCAGCAACTTCGCGGGATGGCATATCGCAAAAGCGCAGGAGATGGCCAGAAGCCGCAACTTCCTGGGGCTTGTTTCGGAACAGAGCCTCTACAACCTGACAGCCCGAACGATTGAACTGGAGGTGATCCCGGCTTGCCGGGAGTACGGCATCGGCATCATCCCCTGGAGCCCGCTGGCGCAGGGCATTCTGGGAGGCGTTCTGAGGCAGACAGAGGGAGACCGACGGTTCTCGGATCGGGCGCGTCGGGCCATCGAGCAGCAGCGCGACCGCCTGGAACGTTGGGAGGCGCTCTGCGAGGAGATGGGTGAAAAGCCGGCAGATGTCGCTCTGGCGTGGCTGCTGCATCAAGACGCTGTGACCGCCCCGATCATTGGGCCGCGCACCATGGAGCAACTGGAGGGAAGCACGCGGGCTCTGGAGGTGCCGCTCAGCGAAGAGATCCTGAAGAAGTTGGATGAAATCTTCCCTGGACCGGGCGGGCCGGCTCCGGAAGCTTACGCCTGGTGAGGATCCTTCAGAAGAATCGTTTCGCCAGCGAAAGGATCCCCTGCTTCCAGGGAACCCGGTGCGAAATGCCACTCTGACCGCGCAGGCGCTCCCGGTTCGCTAGATACCAATCGAAGTTGCGCACCAGAGCGTCGTGGTTGGAATGAACAGACCTGAAGCCGAGCACGCGCTCCGCCTTCTCGATGGAGACGAAGGAGTCCTTACCCGCCGTCTCGTACACCCAGGCATAAAGGGGCGAGAGGCGGAGCGCCCCCAGCAAACGCAGGGTAAAAACAGCCGGTCCGGCGGGCAAAGGCCGGACCCTTTTCCCGAACCCGGCCCGGTCTAAGACGGCCTGATAGTCTTCGCGGACCGTCCCGAACTCCGCCGCGCCGACGTTGAATACGTCGTTCACCCGCTCGCGGTCCAGCGTGGAGCAGAGCCAGATGGCCTGGCACAGGTCTTCCACATCCAGCAACTGGTAGCGGTTGTTCCCGCTGCCCAGCACCGGGAACGAGCGCCCCTCCGCGGCCCATTCGTACAGGAGCGCGAAGACACCCAGCCTCTCCGGCCCGATGAATGTCTTGGGACGCAGCACCGGGACGCACAACCCCATTGCGCGATATTCGGCGGCCACCTGCTCGGCCATCACCTTGGCCTGCCCGTAAGGACCAACACCGCAGAGGGGATCTTCCTCACGAATGGGGTGATGGTCCGGAATACCGTAGACCGCAGTGGAGGAGATGTGGACAACACGCTCCACGCCAAGTTCCAACGCCACCTGCAGGACATTGCGCGTTCCGTCCACATCTGTGGTGAAAATGTCTTCCTCGCGGTACAAAGGGAGAGCCGCGGCCGCATGCACCACAAGGTGCGCCCCAGCCATGGCCCGCCGCAGCGCATCCGCGTCCCGGATATCGCCCTGCGTGTGCGTGACCCGGTCCGTTTCCGGATAGTCGAACGGAGCAAGGTCGAACGTCGCCACACTCTGGCCACGCTCCAGCAGGAACCGGACCAGGTTGATGCCCAGAAACCCGGCGCCGCCCGTGATGAAGAATATGCGTCCCGCCTCTTCGCCTGACATCGCGGACAGTTTACCCCACCCCGCCACACCCCTTGCCTTCCCTTCCACCGTGTGCCACAATCGCCGGGACACACTGAACACCGGAGCCCCTTCAATACCATGGGATACACGCTGCACGTCGTTTCGCACACTCACTGGGACCGCGAGTGGTACCAGCCCTTCGAGCTTTTCCGCCTCCGGCTGGTGGATCTGATTGACCGCCTGTTGGACCTGATGGAGTCCGACCCTGGTTTCCGTTACTTCAACCTGGACGGACAGGGCATCGTGCTGGAGGATTATGTGAAGATCCGTCCGGAGAACGAGGAGCGCCTCCGGCGGCTTATCCGGGAGGGACGGATCACCATCGGGCCCTGGTATGTGCTGAACGATGAGTTCCTGGTCAGCGGGGAGGCGACTGTGCGCAGCCTTCTGATCGGGCATCGCGTGGTGGAGCGGTTCGGCCCCGTCATGAAGGTGGGCTACCTGCCGGACCAGTTCGGGAACATCGGGCAGATGCCGCAGATTCTGCGGGGATTCGGCATAGACAACTGCATCTTCGGCCGGGGCTGGCAGGCAGTGGACGGCCGGAAGATGGAGTTCGAGTGGGTCTCGCCGGACGGCAGCAGCGTCCTGGCCAGCCTGATGGCCTTCTGGTACAACAACGCCCAGGACATCCCCGAGGACGCGGAGGCCGGGGCGCAATGGGCGAGGGAGATCCGTGAGCGGATGGCGGCTATATCAGGCTCCCGCCACCTGCTGTTGATGAACGGGGTGGACCACCTGGAGGCGCAGTACAACCTGTCCAGAGCGCTTGCGAGCATCAATGAGGCTCTGAAAGAAGATGTCATCGAGCACAGCACGCTGCCGCGTTATGTGCAGGCGCTGCGCGAGGAGGCGCAGAGTGGGGATCTAAAGCCAGAACAGTTCCGGGGCGAGCTGCGGGAAGACCGGTGGGGCAGCATCCTTGCGGGAACGCTCTCCAGCCGGGTCTACCTGAAGCAGGCGAACGAGCGTTGCCAGCGTCTGCTGGAGAAATTCGCCGAGCCTGCAAGCGTGTGGGCTTCGCTGGCGGGCGACGGATGGAGATACCCGTCGGGCGAGCTGGAATATGCCTGGAAGCTGCTGATGGAGAATCACCCGCACGACTCCATCTGCGGGTGCTCTCTGGACGAGGTCCACGACGAGATGATGACCCGCTTCGCGAAGGTGGAGCAGCTTGGCGAAGCGCTCAGGGAACGGGCCCTCCGGCATATTGCCGAACGGGTGGCCGTGGACGGGCTGGCGCTGGTGGTGTTCAACCCGCTGACCTGGCAGCGCACAGATGTGGTGAGGGCCACCATTGACATTCCTCTGGGCGAACCGGCCCGCACGGCTCCGGCCGCGAACCCGGCTCTGGACTGGCCGGCGCTGGAAATCCTGGACGTGGACGGAGCGACCGTACCGTATACGCTAATCTCCAGCGAGAAGACGGCGCGATCGGTCCATCACCCGGAGAGACTGCCGATGGCCCAGTGGGTGCGCCGCTTCGATGTGGAGTTCATCGCTTCGGACGTTCCCCCGATGGGCTATCGCGTCTACCGGCTCCGGAAGGCAGAGCGGATGCCGGATTTCGGCCCCGCGATGAACGCCCGGGACCGGGCCTCACTCTTTGCGGAGACCGGGACGCTGGATGTGTGCCCGGGAGCCTCCCCCGCACTCACCCTGATGTCGGATGATACCGTCGTCTTCGTGCCGTCACTCGCGGCTTTTGAAGATGTTGGGGACGTGGGCGACGAGTACAACTACCGGCGGCCGGGCCGGGACGTGCGCATTCTGGCCGATGCATCCGCCGGGCAACGCCGCTGGGTGGTGGAAGGAGTGGTATCCTGCGCCGCGGAGGTTCGCTCCGCCCTGCGGCTGCCTGAATCGGCCAGCGCGGACGGGCAGGGCCGCTCCGAGCGGACGGTGGATTGCCCGGTGTCGTTGACGGTGCGGGCGTATCGCGGAGTGCCCCGCGTGGAGGTGGAACTGCAGATTGAGAACCGCGCCCGCGATCACCGTCTGAGAGCGCTTCTGTCCTCGGGGGCAGAAGGCGCAGAGGCTTCCGTCGCGGGCGGAGCATTCGAAGCGGTGCGGCGCCCCCTGCATCTTCCAGCCGAATGGCCGACCACCCCTCCGCCGTCTCCCTTCCACCCTATGGACGGGTGGGTGGATGTCTCGAACGCCGGGAAGGGGCTGGCGGTTTTGGTGGACGGTCTGCGCGAGTATGAGCTGTACGACGACGAGGAGCGCACGCTGGGAATCACTCTGCTGCGATGCGTGGGAGTCCTCTCCGGAGGGGAGGAGATCCCTCACGTCCAGCACACTCCCGGAGCGCAGTGTCAGGGGAAACATACGTTCCGGTACGCTCTGTATCCGCACACCGGGGACTGGCTGCAGGCAAAGGTCTGGCGGCACGCGCTGGATTACCAGACCAGACTGACGGCCGTGCAGGTGGGCGACCTGGACCGCAGCCGATCCATAGAGCGTCCCATCAGGACGCTGCCTATGGTCCACAGTTTCGTCTCCATATCGGACGACCGGCTTGTGCCCAGCGCGCTGAAACGGGAAGAGAGGGGTAATGGCCTGGTTCTCCGGTTCTACAACATCACGCAGGAGGAGATCGGCGCCAGGGTGACGCTGGCCGGAGCGAAGCGGGCGTGGCGGAGCAATCTTGCGGAGGAGCGGCTGGAAGAGCTGCCGGTGACGGATGGTGGAGCGCAGTGCGCCTTCCGCGGAGCGGAGATTGTGACGCTGCTCTTCGAAGTGTGACTCTTCTCAGAAGTGCTTCCAGCCGGGAAGCCGGCGGCACAGCACCGAAGCAAGGTAGTTGAAGAGTTCCAGCTTGAGGCCGGAGCGTCCGGAATGCCGCTTGTAGATGGCGTTGCAGCGGGCAAGGAGGTCCGGACGCAGTTGCTCAATGCTCCGCATCTCCTCTTCGGTCATCGGCTGAAACGCGCCAGCCACCCGGACGTTTGCTTCCACGTCGGCGATGCTGCGGCAGGAGACGATGGCCACCGACACCGGCCAGGAGAGCGCATAGCGCAGAAGCGCGGCGGGATCCAGGCCTTCGTGCGTCAGCAGACCGGCCCCCATCACTTTCATGGCCACGACGCTGGCGCCGGTCTCACGCGCGACTTTCAGGGTATCCGCAGTAAAGCTGTATGACATCGGATCCGCCGGGTTGACGGGTATGAGCACGGAATCAAACGGGTAGCGCCGCAGCATCTCCGAAAGCACGGACGGAACGAAATGGCCCGTAACGCCAACGTGCCGGATGATGCCCTCCTCCCGCACCTTCTCCACCATCCTGATGACACCGTCCCGCGCGAAGACGGCATCCACTTCCGCAGGATGCATCAGACAGTGGAGTTGATAGTTGTCCACATAATCCGTGCGGAGACGCTGAAGGGAACGCTCCAGGCTGCGGAGGGCGCTGGATGCGCGGCGGTAGACCGTCTTTGTGGCCAGAAAAACCCGCTCCCGCATCCCCTCGACAGCTTTCCCGATGCGCACCTCACTCTCACCGTAAAGCGGCGCAGTATCTATGTATCGGATGCCAAGCTCGACAGCACGGCGGATCATCTCCACGGCGCTGTCCTCATCGGGAGCATTCTGAATCAGGCTCTGGCCGCCAAGCCCCAGGACCGGCAGCATCTCTCCTCCCCGGCCGAACGGCCGGAGCGGCAGCGGGGAAACTCCCCTCAGTGAAGCAAAAGTATCAAGAACGGCGGTATTGTCCAGGGTCATCCTCTTTAGGACCGCGTCAGAAGGGAAGATCTGCCATCTCGAACGGAGATGCCCGGGGGCTCGTTCCCCGAATGATACTGAATCATCATACCTTTCTTCCGCTCGAAATGCGAAGGGTTTGCGCGAAGAGCGGCTTGCGGGCAAAATGGTCTTGCCAGGCGGACTCCTCCGCCAGGCAGCTTTCGAAGAGCCAGAATGAAGAGCGTCTACATCGAGACATACGGTTGCCAGATGAACGTGGCGGACTCCGAGACCGTCGGGGGTCTGCTGAGGCAACGCGGCTACTTGCTGGCGGCCACTCCGGATGAGGCAGATGTTATCCTGCTGAACACTTGTGCGGTCCGGGAGCACGCGGAGGATCGTGTGCTGGGACGGCTGGGCGAGATGGCCCGCTATAAGCACCTGCGTCCGGGAGTGGTCCTGGGAGTTCTGGGGTGCATGGCTCAGCATCTGAAGGGCCGCCTGCTGGATCAGAACCGCTTTGTGGATCTGGTGGCCGGTCCGGATTCGTACCGCCGCCTGCCGGACCTGCTGGAGCAGGCCGCAAACGAGCGCATCGTGGATGTGCGCCTGGATCACGCGGAGCTGTATGACGGCATCGAGCCCGCCCGGCAGGACGGCGTCACTGCCTGGATCACCGTCCAGCGAGGATGCGACAAGCACTGCACGTTCTGCATCGTTCCGGCGGTGCGCGGCCGCGAACGCTGCGTCCCTCTGGAAGACGTGGTACGGGAGGCGGAATCGGTGGCGGCCAGGGGAGTCCGCGAGGTATGCCTGCTCGGTCAGACGGTCAACTCGTATCACGACGGCAGACATGACTTCGCGGACCTGCTGAAGGCGGTGGCACAGGTGCCGGGTCTATTCCGGATCCGCTTCACCTCTCCCTACCCCACCGACTTCACCGACCGGACCATCGAAGTGATGGCCACGGAGCCCAGGATCGCGCGGCACGTCCACCTGCCGTTGCAGTCCGCCAGCGACCGCGTTTTGGAGAAAGCCCGCCGCAGGTACAATATCAGCGGGTTCGATGCGGTCCTCCGCCGGCTCCGGGAGGCGATCCCCGGCATCGCCGTTTCCACGGACATTATCGTGGGCTTCCACGGCGAGGACGAGGCTGCCTTCCGGGAGACCTGTGACTACCTGGAGCGCGC
>CALCJH010000303.1 GCA_937967775.1 uncultured bacterium
GGCGACAGGTCCGCAGCCACCAGGACGGTGTTGGCTCCGAGCTCCACCACCTCCTGATACAGCTCCTCGCCGCGGTCCGCCGAAAGGAACGGCTGTCCCGGCCTGCGATGGGTCCGCGCGTAGAACTCTCCGACGACATCCACCTCCGCCGTCGCGGCCAGCTCGCGCATCTCGGTGCGGAACCACGGATCCACGTCGCCGCTCTCGAACAGGAGCACCGCCCGGTCGTTATGAGCGACTTCGTGGATTCCCGGCATTCAGCTCCTCCGGATCCTGGCAGAGCGGATCATCACACAGGAAACTCCCCCGTGAACACTTCCACGGCCGGACCGTCCAGCAGCACGCGGTTATCACCGGTCCATTCGATCTCCAGGCGCCCGCCCGGGAGATCCACGGCGGCCCGGCGCCCTGACACGCCGTTCAGGGCACACGCAACGGCCGCCGCACAGGCTCCGGTGCCGCACGCGAGCGTCTCTCCCGCTCCTCGCTCCCAGACCCGGGCTCTCAGATGATCCCGCTGCAGCACCTGGACGAACGGGACGTTCGTCCGGCGGGGAAACAGGCGATGGTTCTCGATGAGGGGTCCGATCTTCTCCACCGGGAAGGAGTCAATGTCCTCCACCTGCACCACGCAGTGAGGATTGCCCATCGAGACACACGTCCCTTCCAGACGCCTGCCCCCGACGCGCAACTGTACTCGCGCTGCGCCGTCCTGAGCTGCAGGAGCCTTCACTGGAAGGCTTTCCGGATCAAAGGAGGGTGAACCCATATCCACGCGCACCCTGACCACGCGCCGGTCTTCGACGGACAGCTTGAGATCCTTCACCCCGGCCAGAGTCTCGACCGAGATAGTTGTGTCCAGGGTTAGCGCTCGATCATAGACATACTTGGCAAAACAGCGGATGCCGTTGCCGCACATCTCCGCCTCACTGCCATCCGGGTTGAACATCCGCATCCGGAACGCGGCCAGGCGGCTCGGCAACACCAGAATTAGACCATCCGACCCGATGCCGAAATGCCGGTCGCACATCCGCCGGCTGAGATCCGCCAGGTCCAGACTCTCCAGATCCTCCGCCAGGCCGTCCACGACGATGAAGTCGTTGCCGGCCCCATGCATCTTGGCGAACTTCACTCGTCTCGCTCCGCCTCCGGGCCTTCGCCGGCAGCCTCACCCAGCGTCTCTTCCGCTCCGGGCTGGCGCGCCTCCGGGCGCAGGCTGATTGGCCGGGCGGGTACCACGGAGGCAAGCGCGTGCTTGTAGACGATCTGCGTCGGCTTGCCAGGGCTGTCCAGCACAATGGTGAAAGCGTCAAAGCCCTTGATGAAGCCCTTCAACTGCACGCCCGTGATCAGATAGATGGTGACGGGCACGTTATCCTTGCGGACCTGGTTCAGGAAAACGTCCTGAATGCTGGCCTGTCCTTTGTTCATCTGTTTACTCCCTGCCAAACCTGCCATCCCCGTCCCGGCATGAGCCATCAGGACCGGGGCTTATTCCTCTGCCGCAGCGCGGGCCGCGAGAGAAGCCGCAGAATCTCCTCCGCAGCCTCCTCCGGCCCTCGCCCGGTCACATCCACCCAGATGATGCGCGGATCTGCCCGGAACCAGGTACGCTGGCGCTTGGCGAACTGCCGGGTCGCGATCTTGATGGCTTGCGCCGTCTCCTCCAGCGAACCCCCTTCCGTCAGCAGCCGCATTATCTCCTCATAGCCCAGTGCGCACGCCGACTGCAACCCCGGCCGCAACCCTGCCTCCATCAGCAAGCGGACCTCGTCCACCCACCCGGCGCGCAGCATGGCGTCCACCCTGGCTTCAATACGGCGGTTCAACTCATCCCGTTCACAGTGAAGCCCGAACTGCAGCCAGGGGGAATCGCTGCGCCGCGCGTGGTCCTGCTCATTCCACTCCGTGAGGGTGCGGCCGGTAGTCTCGAACACTTCCAGCGCGCGCACGATGCGCTTGGCATCGTTGAGAGAGATTCTGCCGGCGCTCTGAGGGTCAATCCGGGCCAGTCTTTCGTGCAGGGCCGGACTGCCCAGACGCGACGCCTCCTCCTGCAGCCGCGCGCGGACGGCTGGATCGGCGGGGGGAGGCATCCGCAGGCCATCCACCACGGCCCGGATATACAGGCCCGTCCCCCCCACCAGAAGAGGCACCCTGCCTCGCGACAGAATCTCCCGCACCGCCTCTAGCGCCAGGCGCTGAAAGCGCGCCACGCTGAAGGTCTCGTGGATGCCGGCGACGTCAATCAGATGGAACGGCACCCTCGCCCGAAGGGCTGCATCGGGTTTGGCGGTGCCGATGTCCATGCCCCGCCAGATCTGCATGCTGTCGGCGGAGACGATCTCGCCGCCCACGCGCTCCGCCAGGAGCACCCCGACATCGGTCTTGCCTGTGGCGGTGGGACCGACGATGGCGATCATCGGAACAGACTCCCGTGATTCCATCTCACGCGCATCGGGCCTGAGGTATGTTGCATCTCCAGCCGCGTCAGAGACGCCCCAGCGACGGTCCGGACGCACGGGCCGTGCGGGCAACCAGGGGATAAAGCAGACCGGCCAGCAGGGTGGTCAAAAGGATCTGCCGCCCTGTCACCTTCAGCCACCAGCCGATGTCCGCAGTGGAGCTCACGAGCAGGAACGTCAGGTGAGCCGTAGTACACGCGATCAGGGAAACCAGCAGCATCACAGGAAGACTCAGGTTGAAACGGTCCGCCACGTGTGAAGCAGCTACGGCGGCGACGATCCTGCTGACAATGAATGCCCCCGTATACAACCCGCACAGCACTCCCTCCAGCAACCCGGCCGCGAACGCAGGCGCCACCGGGGGCGATCCGGGAGAAAACACGGCCAGCACCAGCAAAAAGGCCAGAAGAAACTCCGGCCGGTTCTCCGCCCCCGGTATCCGGCCGCTCACCTGCGCCTGAAGCAGGAAGGCTGCGAACAGACCACCCCAGATGACCGCCGGCCCGGGTCTCACCGTTCCACCGCCACCAGCACTTCTTCCACGGACCGGAACTGCACCGCCGGAGCCACTACCGCCGCCTTGAAGTGCCCGTCTTCCCCGGACTCGACGGAAACCACGTGGCCCACCAGAATGCCTTTGGGGAAAATACCTCCTTCTCCTGACGAGACCACGGCATCACCCGGACGCACCGCCGCATCCGCGGGGATGTATTCCATCAGCAGCTCCGGCGCGCCCTGACCACTGCAGACGCCGGGAGCGCGGCTCCCCTGGACCAGCGCCGCCACGGA
>CALCJH010000304.1 GCA_937967775.1 uncultured bacterium
CTGTTCCTGATGCGGTGGAAAAAGCCGTGCCCGCGCCTGCCGCCCCGGAGCCTGCGCCGGACGAGCGCATCTTCCCGGAGGACAAGACGCTTGAGACCATCAGCCCGGAGGCCCGGCGGCTGGCTGAGGCGGCGGCAAAGACAGGGCCTTCGCTTCAGGGACCGTGGGTCTATATGGTGCTGGGAGCCCTCGCGCTTCTGGTGCTGGCCGGGCTCTGGATGCTGGTTTCCTTCCGCAGGGCGTTGCGGGAGATCTCGGGAGGCGCGGCCGCTGTTCGCGGGGGAGCCCGGGACACCGGCGAGCTAATGCTAGTGGCCGTCCGCAACCTGGGCCGCAACAGCCGCCTGTTCTGGTTCAAGGCCGGGGAACGGGATGTGTTCGTCTCCACCGGGGCTGAGACACAGATATTGCTGCCCGAAGAGGAGCGCAGGCAGGAGGAGCCCGGTCGTCAGGTGGAAGAGCTTCGCCCGGCGGTAGCCCGGGTCTCCTCGGGGCGGCGGCCGAGGAAGTCTCCGCCGCAGGAAGCTTCCGGCCCGGCGGAAGGCGAGGCCACCTCTCCTCCACAGCCCGAAAACTGAGGCGCCTCTCCTGCGAAGCCGCCTGTGAAGGATTCTGCAGCCTTGACCCCTGACAGCCTGCCGGAGCGCATCGAGGATACCCTTCAGCTGGAGGAGATGCTCAGCCGCCCGGATGACGCTCTGGTGGAGTGCTTCCGCCGTCTGAAGGGCGATATCCTGGTGCTGGGCGCCGGGGGCAAGATGGGACCCACCCTGACGCGCATGGCCCGGCGCGCGAGCGATGCGGCCGTATCTGCAAGGCGCGTGATGGCGGCGTCGCGCTTCTCGCAGCCGGAGGCGCGACGCTCACTGGAGGAACATGGCGTAGAGGCCATCCCCTGCGATCTGTTGGATCGCCGGCAGGTTCAGGAGCTGCCGGACGCTGAAAATGTGGTGTTCATGGCCGGGATGAAGTTCGGCACCACCGGCAACGAGGCCCTGACCTGGGCGATGAACACCCTGCTTCCCGCTCTGGTGTGCGAGCGCTTCCCGGATGCGCGTTTCTGCGTGTTCTCCACCGGCAACGTTTACGGCCTGACTCCGGTGGCCGGTGGGGGTTCGCGCGAGGACGACCCGCCGCGCCCGGAGGGCGAATACGCAATGAGCGCTCTGGGAAGGGAGCGCATTTTCGAGTACTTCAGCCGCACCGCTGGCTGCCGTGCTTCAATCATTCGTCTGAACTACGCCGTGGAGATGCGCTACGGCGTGCTGCACGATATCGCCTGCAGGATCCGGGACGGCGCTGAGGTGGATCTCTCGATGGGCTATGTGAACGTCATCTGGCAGGCGGACGCCAGCAGCATAGCCCTGCGGTCCCTGGAGCTCGCCTCTTGCCCGCCCCTTGTCCTGAACGTCACCGGGCCGGAGATCCTCTCCGTGCGCGAGACAGCGGAACAGTTGGCCCGCCTGATGAACCGTCCCGTGCAGTTCAGGGGGCAGGAGCGTCCGGATGCCCTTCTCAGCAACGCCGGACGGGTCTTCCAGCGGCTTGGCAGACCACAGGTCTCTGCGGACACCGTCATCCGGTGGACGGCGGACTGGGTGGGCCGAGGCGGAGCGTCTCTTGGCAAGCCGACTCACTTCGAAGAACGCGATGGCAAGTTCTGACTTCAGGAGCACACTTCAGAGAGGAGTCGTCATTCCTGCGTCTCCCCTGGCGCTGGATGCCCGCAGAAAGCTGGACGAGCGCAGGCAGCGGGCGCTCTGGCGCTACTATTCGGACGCGGGAGCCGGCGGGATCGCGGTGGGAGTGCACACCACGCAGTTCGCCATCCGCGACCCGCAGATCGGTCTGTTCCGGCCGCTTCTGGAGCTGGCGGCGGATGAGATGGACCGGCTGGACGGAGGGCGTGAGGAGCCGCTGGTGCGAATCGCCGGGATCTGCGGACAGACGGATCAGGCGGTCCGCGAGGCGGAGCAGGCGGCCGCTCTGGGATTTCACGCCGGGCTGCTGAGCCTGGCGGCCCTGAAGGACGCCGGTGAGCCGGAGCTGATCCGCCACTGCCGCGCCGTGGGCGAGGTCTTGCCCCTTGTGGGGTTCTACCTGCAGCCCGCCGTGGGCGGGCGGGTTCTGCCGTACTCTTTCTGGCGCGAGTTCGCGGAGATCCCCTCTGTCGTGGCCATCAAAATCGCGCCGTTCAACCGGTATCAGACGCTGGATGTCGTCAGGGCGGTAGTCGAGGCCGCGCGTGACAACATCGCTTTATACACCGGCAACGATGATTCCATCGTTCACGATCTGATCACGCCGTTTGTCCTGATGCGTAACGGGCGGCGCGTGGAGCGCCGGGTCGTCGGCGGTCTGCTGGGGCACTGGAGCGTCTGGACTCGCCGGGCGGTGGAGCTGCTTCACGAATGCCACGCTGCCCGCCGGCCAGAAGGCCGCGGAAGCCTGCCGGACCTTCTGGCTCTGGCGCATCAGATCACGGACTGCAACGCGGCTTTTTTCGACGCCGCGAACGCTTTCCGGGGTTGCATCGCGGGCATTCACGAGGTCCTACGCCGACAGGGACTGCTGGAAGGCATCTGGCTGCTGGACCCCGAGGAGCACCTGAGTCCCGGTCAACAGGACGAGATCGAACGCGTCTGCCGCGCCTACCCCCACCTGGCCGACGACGGATTCGTCCGGCTGCACCTGGACCGCTGGCTGGAGGGTTGAACCGGCCGGCTACTGAACCTGCCGGATCACCGCCAGAAGCTCCTTCGCGGGCATCACCACCATCAAGTAGCTGGGACCACGTCCTGTAGCGCCGGTGACACGCCGGTACAGATGCATCCCCACGATCTTCCCGTCGGGAGTCAGTGCCAGCGCTCCCAGATCCGTATCCTCACCCGAGGGCGAATAGGGGACGAAGTACATTTTCCGCGGCTTTGTGAAAATGCCCTTGACCTTCTCCACACCCGCCACCGTGATCCAGCTTCCGTCCTTTCCCAGACGCGACACCAGCAGCAGATCATCCAGCAAACCCACCTCCGTCGAGGCCGAGAGTTCCACATACGGGAGGGATCCGGGGAGCTGGGCGCGCGGTTTCAAGACGGCGATGTCCAGGTCGCGGTCGCGAATGGCCACCTCCGCCGGGACCTCGCTGCCGTCGGAAAGGCGGATGGTGATGCTCTTGAGCTCGGCGGTGAAGCTCATCTGTCCGGCCTGTTCGTCCATCTGCTTCATGTACTCCGCGTACATATCCGAGGGATCCACGGCCGACAGGCTGACCAACACCAGACCGGACGGGCTGACTACGATGCCCGTGCACTCGTTCTCCTGCTCCTCCTGGCTCGCCTCCCGTCCTCCGAAGGATGTCTTCAAGGAGGCCACCGACTTCACGGACACTACCGCTGCCTCGTGCTTCGCCACAACCGCTGTGGGGCCAGCCGTGTTTTCGGCCTCAGCCGAAGCCCTCATTGGGGCGAAGACAGCCACCGCCAGCGCGCACACGGCGGCGAGACTCGGGAATGACCTGCTCATCCGAATGATGCTCCTCTCCGGAGAAGCGCCCGCAGGGCGCTTCTCACGATGCGTTCCTTACGCTCCCGCGCCGCAGTCTCCTGCGGAGCCGCGGCGGTGGGAGCTGCGGCGCAGACGAAAGTATTCCTCAACGAACAGTATTTGCTTGGCCGTCTGCGGCAGTCCCACCCGCTCGAAAGCTTCCTCAACGGAATCCTGCCAAAGGCTCAGCCAGGCCGCAGCCACCGTGCGGCTCCGGCCGATTCCCGCGTAACAGTGGACGTAGATGGGAAGCCCCTGTTCTGCCCAGGAATCCATATCCTCTCGCAGGCTGTCCATCTGCTCCAGGGAGGGCACGGAGAAATCCTCCACCTCCTCCGTCCGGTGCGCCATCCCCGCATCCCGGATGGCTTCGGCAATCAAGAATGATACCGAATGCAGGGAGATCACCGCTTCGATTCCCTCACGCCCCAGGCGCTCAACGTCCTCGCGCGTCCGCGGCAGAGAGCCCACCGCCAGAACGCCGGGGAGGGCCCAGCGCAGATCCATTGCGTCACCTCTTCTTTTCCTGACCTCGCAAAAATAACAGTTTCACTCGCCTTCCACATGGCGTATCCTGTGGAATAGAATTAGGGTTGTTGCGACTTCCGCAACAGCCTGAAACGGTGCTTTGCCGCGGGATTCGACCGCTTCTGAGTCCCGCCAGTTCATACGGGAGGCTTCGTAAAATGTTTCCTTGTAAGGCTCGAACGCTGCTTGTGCTGGCTGTCGCGCTGGCGCTCAGCGGAGCTACTGTCGCGTATGGCCAGACTCAGGTCATCCGCAACGGTTCTTTTGAAGCGGGAATGGACGGCTGGATGGTTTCCCCGGATCTGTTCCCGTGGAATCCCCTGCAGTCGGCGGATGACAACCGTTTCGTCACGCTCACACCCCCGAACTGGAGCTACACAGGCCTGGTGCTGTTCCAGAATATGAACGTGACGAATGTTGCCGCGAAGACGGCGGTCGTCGCTGTGGACATCCAGTCTGCCGGCTCTGGTCCGGGAGCGTCCATCGCGGTCTGGCTAGAGTACGTGGATCCGATGGGCAAGATCCGCCGGGCCCGCGTGTTCGGTGTGGAGAATCCTTCCTCGCCAGGCTGGATCACACGGCAGGTGAACTATACCATCCCTTCAGACGCCGTCAAGATCATCCGCTTCGGCCTGGTGCGGGAGGACTACGGCGACTTCCAGATTGACAACGTCAGCATGCTCATTCCTGGCGTGACCGTCGGGACGGTACCGGCGATCACCGCCGTGACGCCCCCTACCGGTCCCTACGGTACCGAGGTCACCATCTCGGGATCCGGGTTCGGCGCCTCGCAGGAGGCCGGCTCCGGTGTAGAGGTCGGCGGCTCTGCGCAAGGGGTCACGGTGCTGAGTTGGTCGGACACTCAGATCCGCGTGCGTATCTCCGATCCCGCAACCAGCGGGGCGGTCGTGGTCACGAACGCCCACGTCGCCGCAGACGGAGTCTTTACCTTCACGGTCACATCCCCCCACTATAGGGTGAAGGTGGACGACGTCCTGTATCGCGTCATCAGGGGCGTCAAAAAGAAGGTGCTGGTGCGGGTAGACTTCCAGAACGGTTACGCCACGGCCGGAGGCATAAACTTCAGCGTCCCCGAAGCTCCGGCGGGGGTGGCGCGGTTCACGCCTGTGCCGGTCAGAGCGCGCGGCGGCACCGTGCTCATTGTGGACACATCCGGCCTTGCTCCGGGCGAGTATGACTGGACGATTCGGGCAACCGACGGAACGCTTGCTCCCAGAGTCATTCCGTTCACGCTCCACGTGCTGACGATGGACCGTCTGGAGCTCTACGAGAGCGAGGAGTCGAACACTCCGCTCACAGAGATTGTGGCTACAGCACAGGGCAAGGTGCCTCTTTACGGGCGCGTGTGGGCATCGGACGGGATGCCGGCGGAGATCGATGAGGCCGACATTCAGGTGATCTCGGGCAACCCGGCGGTATTCGCGGTGTATCCTGACTACTGGGAAGGCTTCCAGTTCCTGGCTGTGGACAACGGAACCACCACTCTGACGGCGATCTTCCCGGACGGCTACAGCAAGCAGTATCCGGTCTCGGTGACAGTGCCGGACTCCCCGAAAATCCTATCCGTGGGAGCCTCGCCTTCCGTGGTTGACAACTCCGGCTCGCAGACCATCACGCTGTTCGCGGAAGGCGCCACGCCGCTCGGAGGTGTAAGCTGGGACATCCCGATAGACGGCTGGCCGGATGGCAACTTCTATGACGGTGGACGAAGATACTCCGGCACCGCAAGGCTCCAGGAGGGCTGCAACCCGGGAACATACTTCGTTTCCAGCGGCAACCCGTATGGCTCGCCCTATCGGGTCGGCACACTGCAGGTGGTGAACGCTCCGTCGCGCGGCATGATCAGAGGCAAGGCGTTCTCGATGGATAACGACGGCCCGCCGGAGGTGTTCGGCACGCTGGAACTCTACTCCGCTCCGGATGTCATCGCCCAGACAGT
Organism: uncultured bacterium; assembly: GCA_937967775.1. GTDB lineage: Bacteria > Armatimonadota > UBA5829 > DSUL01 > DSUL01 > CALCJH01. The sequence goes on from CALCJH010000304.1 coordinate 6,032, forward strand.
GGAGATCTGGGGCTTTGAAAGCGGAGGAGGGTTCACCGCGTCCTACATCCAACCGGGCACCTACCGCCTGCGGTTCGTCCCGTCCTACGGTCAGAGCCCGCAGTGGTATCCGCTGGCGGAGAGCTATGACGACGCCATCCCCGTGACAGTGACCGCCGGAGGGGTGGTGGAGGATATTTACTTCTTCCTGTTCGCGGCGCCGCAGACCCCTCCCGTGGTGGTGGCCACCACGCCGCCGGACGGGGCTGCCTTCGCAGGCGCGACGGATCCCGTCCTGGTCACTTTCAGCCGCACGATGGATCCATCCTCTCTTCAGGGGGACTCCTTCCAGCTGGTCAACAGTCTGGGACAGGCTGTGGAAGGCGATCTTGCGCTGAGCTTCAACGAGCTGACCTTCACGCCGGCTTATCCTCTGGCGAGCGGCGAGCTTTACACCGCCACCGTCAGGCAGGGTCTGAAGGCCGAGGACGGTCAGGAGCTGCAGCAGGATTACGTCTGGCAGTTCCGGATCGGCAGCAACCGGACCGGCGACGCAAAAGGCCTGGAAGATGGCAGCTACGTCTCGCTGAGCGGGAAGGCCCTCTACAAGATTGGCGCGGGATTTGCCTACATCGAGGAGCCGGACCGTTCCAGCGGCATCCGCCTGGAAGGCTTCATCACCGGCAATGAAACCTCGCTCATCAACGTGCGCGGAATCCTGCAAACTTCTGCCGGCGGCGAGCGAAGTATCCAGGTGAACGAATACAACATCGTCGGCACGATCACCGTCGAGCCGGTCTTTGTCAATCAGCGCAACTTGGCGGGTCAGATGCTGGACGGGATGTTCGTCCGGGCCGCCGGTCAGGTGCTGGTGGATGGCCTTACAGAGAACGAGTTCCTGATGACGGACGGCGCGGGGCCTGTGCTGGTGAAAACGGTGCTGCCGCACGGCCTGAGCGCGGGAAGCTATGTCCACGTGCGCGGTGCTGCCGGACGCGACGGCGGCTGGGTCATCTACGCCACCCAGGTACAGACACTGGAGCTCTGACACCCGGCTGAGAAAATGACAAAGCAGGGCCGGGACCCCGGTGGTCCCGGCCCGTTTTTGCTTCGAGGTGTCTCAACTGAGAGGGAAGAGTCATGACCCCTGAAAGGTCTCAGTTGGAACCCCTGCTGCAGGGGCTAAAACTCAGCCCTCAGCACCTCTAAGGTAATGGTCCATTACGCACCACCTCCTTTGTAGAGTGGTTGGAATATCCGGT
>CALCJH010000305.1 GCA_937967775.1 uncultured bacterium
CGGGTCGAACTTGGCCGAGCGCCCATAGGTGTATAGCCCGTTGACCTCCTACTCCACGTCCGTCAGCTGGGTGTAGACGAAGCCCGACAGCGGCCGGCAGTCCAGCAGCGAAAGGATACAGTCCCGGTAGCGCTTCAGGAATTCCTCCTCACTGGCAGGGCGCTCGCCGTATCCCCATCCCGCGTCGGACGCGGCCCGGGCGGGGTCCCACCAGATGCCGCCCACCTCGCTGGCAATGATGGGTTGCCCCCGGTAAGCCTCGCCCTTCGCCATTGCGGTGCGGTGCGTGCTTGCCGGCCCCTCCGGACCGGCAGGACGGGAGTAGCGTTCCTGGAGGGCATCGCCACTGGAGTCATAGTCGTGCACGTCCACTATGTCCGTCTCGGAGACGTGCGCCCAGCCACTGGAGCTGCAGACCGGCCTTGAGGGATCCGCCTCGCGGGTCAGCCGGATCATCTCTTTAAGGAACTCCCTCTGCGCGGCGTCTTCCTCGAAGCAAGTCCGCTCGTTGAAGGGCGTCCAGATGACGATGCAAGGATGGCTGATGTCTCGCCGCACAGCCTCCAGCCACTCTCTGCGGATGTTGTCCTGGGCCTCCGGCAGCGCAAGGTCCGTCCCCCAGTCCGGGAACTCGGCCCACACCAGGTAGCCCAGGTAGTCGGCCCAGTAGAGCGTGCGGGGTTCGAACACCTTCTGATGGAGGCGTGCGCTGTCAAAACCGTGGAGCACTGCGCGCTCGATATCCAGGCGCAGTTCCAGGTCGGAAGGGCCTGTGTAGATGCCGTCCGGCCAGTAGCCCTGGTCCAGAACGCCCCGGAAGATATGTGGTCTTCCATTGATTAGGATGCGGCCGCCGGAAACCTCGACGTCCCGCATTCCGAAGTAGCTGACAGCCCGGTCCAGCGCCTCGTTGCCGCGCAGCGCTTCCAGGGTAAGCTCATAGAGCTCCGGGCTTCCCGGACCCCAGGCCACCGGATCAGGGATGGCAATCTCCAGTCGGGCCGATCCCGACGAGGCATCCGCCTCCCCGTGGGCAATCTGCTGACCGCCGCGGGAGACCGTTGCCCGCACGCGCGCGCCGGATGGATCGCCGTGAACGGGTGCTGTGATGCGCACCGTTGCCTCTTTCAGGGACGCTAGGACCGAGGGCTCCCGGACGGAGAGGTCGGGGACCGGCTCCAGCCATACCGTCTGCCATATGCCCGTGGAGCGGGTGTACTTGCAACCGTAGGATTCCCGCTCCGACTGCTTTCCGCTGGGGATTGCGGGGGATATCGGATCGAAAGCCCGCACCGCAAGGAGGTTTTCCCCCCGGCGGCATGCGTCCGTGATGTCCAGCGTGAAAGGGGTGAAACCGCCGCGATGCGAGCCCTGCTGCTGGCCGTTCACCCAGACCGTGGCTTCATAGTCCACGGCTCCAAAATGGAGCAGCAGCCTGCCAGTCAGCCATTCGGCGGGAACCTGGACAAAGCGCCAGTACCAGACGCAGTCCACCTGAGCCGGGTCGCCGATACCGGAGAGCGGCGCCTGATGCACAAAGGGGACCACGATTGTCCTGTCGCCGTGAGGCTCCTGGAACCACCCTCTCGCCTCTCCGCTGCAGTCCGGGTCGAAGGCGAATGCCCAGACGCCGTTCAGGTTATGCCAGTGGTCGCGGACCAGGTTGGGCCGGGGATGTTCGGGACGGGGAAGCTCTGGAACGTTCATTTGCAGATGCTCCGGTCTCCGGTGTTGTGCCGCGGAGGAGTATACCGGCCGGCGGACCCTTCCGCAAGGAAGGCGCCGGCCACGAAGGCCTCCCGGAATCGTGATCGTGAAATGGCGTAAAAGGAGTTGCGCATAGATGTTAAGCGCCGACGCTTTGCGCGCGTCTGAACGGAGCGGATCGCGATTTCCTGAAACACGCAAAGGAGGGAAGGCGACAGTGAGGGACACATCCCTGTCGAGACGGCGTTTCCTGCAACTGGCCGGAGCGGGTTCGGCCTTGGCCCTGGCGCGCGGACTGGGGCTTCCCGGATCCCCGGGAAATGCGGCCCCGGAGAAGCCGAATGTGGTGCTCATCCTTGCGGACGACCTCGGATACGGGGAGCTCGGTTGTCAGGGGGCGAAGGACATTCCCGCACCCTTCATTGCCAGCATCGCCGCGTCCGGGGTGCGACTCACCGACGGTTATGTCTCCTGTCCCGTCTGCAGCCCCACGCGGGCGGGCCTGCTGACAGGGAGATATCAGCAGCGCGTCGGGCACGAGTTCAACCCTGGCAACGTGGATGCCGCTGCGCCTTTCGGCCTGCCGAAGGAAGAGACCCTTCTGCCGGAGATGCTGAAGGAGGCCGGCTACCGGACGGCCCTGGTGGGCAAGTGGCATCTGGGCGTCCGGCAGGACTCGCGTCCGCTGGCGCGCGGGTTCGACGAGTTCTTCGGCTTCCTAGGCGGGGCGCACGCGTATTTCCCGGCCGGCGACACTCCGGCCAATCCCATCTACCGCGGTGACTCTCCAGTTAAGGAGCAGGAATACCTCACGGACGCCTTCGCGAGGGAGGCGGAGGCGTTCATTGACCGCAACCACACGCGGCCCTTCTTCCTGTATCTTGCGTTCAATGCGGTGCACAGCCCGCTTCAGGCTCCGGAGAGGTATATGTCGCGCTTCTCTTCCATTCACGCGGGTAACCGGCGCACCTTTGCAGGAATGCTCTCCGCGATGGATGACGCTGTGGGGAAGGTGCTCCAGGCGCTTCGCAGGCACGGCATCGAGGAGAACACTCTGATCATCTTTCTGAGCGACAA
>CALCJH010000306.1 GCA_937967775.1 uncultured bacterium
TCCCAGTCCGAGTAGACATCGTAGTATGGCCGGGTGGCCTGAAAAGCCGCACGCGTGGAGGCTGTGGGCGACGGGTTCCAGGTGACGAACGCCCCGGAGATCTTGACGTGGGGCTTGACGAGCTGCGTCTTGGCGTAAACCCTCCGCACTAGAGCCGTGATCTGATCACGCCGCCACTGCTTGAACTGCTCGTCGGACGGTGAAGGTTGGCCGGTGCGGCCGTAGCGCTGGTTGAAACGGGCGATGCTGACAGGGTTATAGCCCTGGTTGTTGGCGGTGAAGCGGATGTAGTCGTAGTGCAGCCCGTCGATATCGAACCGGGTGATCAGGTCCATGCAGACATCGGTGATGTACTCGAGGCACCGCGGATGACCGGGATCGAACGCTTTGTCGGACGTCTCGTTACCGTTCTCGTCAAGCGTCATCCAGTAGTTGTCCGGGTCGTTCGGATCGTTGTGCTGCCAGTAGATGCTGTTGGCAGGCGGCGTGGTGCCGGACGATGTGGTGGCAAAGGCAACGATCCAGGCATGCACCTCGATGCGCTGCTTGCCGCCCGTGGTATCGTGCGCCGCGTCTATGATGGCCTGCAGGGCATTGAAGTTGGACGGAGTCAGCCCGGAGAAATAGGGTTCCCCGACGCCGGAGGGGTAGCACACATCCGCGCGGCGGCGCACCTGCACGAAGACGGCGTTCAGATTGGCATCGCGGACTGCGCCCCGCCTGTTGGGGTCGCCGGGCCGGCCAAGGAGCGCCTCCACCTCGCTCTGCGAACGGAAGCCCGTCCCCCAGGCGTCCACCCACACTCCACGGGTCTCGTTGGCGCCGGCACCTGAGATAAGTAGCAAGACGGCCAACGCCGCCACGGTCAACCGGAGGGCGGATCGCCCGCCGCGGACAATCGAATCAGACATCGAGCCGAATCGCCTTTCCTCATCCCGGAGGGTCCGCGCCGCTCCAGGCTCGCTCACGTCCCTGCGCACGCCGGCGGCGGGGCCAGGAGCCTGAGGCCGGGGCGGAGGGATACTGGCGGGGGCAAACGGAAGCGCAGCCAATCTCCCCTCCCACCACGCGCACCGGGTCCATGATGCGCGGCAGGCAGCTGCGCGCCCCCTCAAGACAGTCTTTCCATATACCAGTTTACGGGCCCCACCCCGGATAAGTCAAGGTGGAACCGGTCACGCGGAGGGACCGGTCAGGCCGCCCGGAGAACGAAGAGCGTCACTTCCGGTCGACTGCGGAACCGGACAGGGATGCCGACCACTCCGATCCCCCGGTTGACATACAGGCGCGTCAGGCCATTTCTGTACCAACCGCTGAGGAAACGTCCGTGGGAGGTGACGGCGGACGTGAAAAAGCCGGTCAGAGGTCCGATGTTGATCTGCCCGCCGTGGGTATGTCCCGCCAGGAGTAGGAGGGATTCGTCCACCCCGTCCACAACAGACGGGTTGTGCGACAGCAGAATGCGGGCCACGCCGCGTGGAATGCCGCTCAGCGCGGCATCCGGCCGGGCATTGCCGGACCAGAGGTCATCCACCCCTGCCAGGTGGAGTCCCCGTTCCACTTCCACATTGCGGTTCACCAGAAGCGGTATACCTGCTCCGGCAAGCCTGGCGGCGATGACCCCGGCTCCCGCGTGGTGGTCGTGGTTTCCCGGAACACCGTAGACCCCGAGCGGCGCGTGAAGCGGCCGGAGCGCCTCTATGCAGGAGGCGATGTTCGTGTGCGAGATGGAAACGAAGTCGCCAGTAAGCGTCACGAGATCCGGCTGAAGCTCCATGGCGGCCGTAGCGGCGGCTGCAATGGCATCCTCAGCCACCAGCGGGCCCCGGTGCAGATCGGATAGTTGGACCAGCCGCATCCCGTCCAACGAGGGGTGCAGCCCGGGCAAATCCACCTGGTGCTTTTCGATGGCCAGGTCACGGGAACGGAGGACGGCCAGTCCGCCTGCCGGGACGGCGGCCACGGCAGCCAGCAGCAGTCCGCGCTGCAGAAACTGTCTGCGCGACATAGAAGAGGATATGGTTGGCCGGTCAGTCACAATTCTTGCTACGCCGACGGCCCACTCCTGTGTTCCTGCAGTCCGCGAGCAGCCCTACCAGTATTCCGCTCCGACTGGCGCGGTGCGGTATAATCGAATAAGAGAGGAGTGGGACGGCGCGTGCACGGGACCGGCCTGCGGGTCCCGGGGAGGTAAGCCTGTGACGCTCTCGGCAAGACTACTCATCCTGTTGCTCCCCTTCACAACCCTGTTGCTATGCCTCGCGCAGAGCAGCACATTGGCCTCGGAAGCTAGGAGCATCTATGGCATTCACGACCACGAACCCCGCCCTACCGAATACCTGAACCGCATCAAGGCGAAGGTCGGTGCGGGCTGGGTGACCGCCACGGTGGCGGTGGGCAGCAATCCGGCGGATCAGGGCGGAGCGGACTTCCGCAGCATCTCCTCGGAGGGACACACCGTCATCTGCCGCATCAACAACGGCTACGGGCTGGACGGCACCATCCCGGTCAAGTCCAAATACGACGATTTCGCGCAGCGATGCGCCAACTTTGTGCGCAACTCCCAGGGCTGCAACACCTGGGTAATCGGCAATGAGACCAACCTGGCAGCCGAATGGCCTCTGGACGGCGGGCGGCTGAAGTATGTCTCTCCGCAGGACTACGCGGAGTGCTTCCGCAAGGTTTATAACGCCATCAAGGCCGTGCGGCCAAATGATCGTGTTATACCACAAGCGCTGGCGCCGTGGGCCGGGCCTTACGGTTCGGGGACCATCGGCGGTTACCCGCACGATCCCATGCCCCTGAACTGGGTGCAGTATATGAACCAGATGCTGACCGCCATCGCCGCGACGGGCCCGCTGGATGGCATCGCGCTTCACATCAACTCGCGGGGATACTCCACGGCGGCCATTCACAGCACGGCGAAGATGAACGCCGGCGGGATGCTGCTTTACTCCAGCTTCTACGTCTACAAGGACTGGATCGAATACGGCATCCCCTCGAGGCTGTATCATCTGCCGCTGTACGCCACTGAGTGCAACGGCTACTTCTACTGGAAGGGTGGACATCCGGAAGACCCCTCTCAACACTATCTGGCGGGGTGGATGCAGGAGATCTACGCGGAGATCAACCGCCACAACCAGCAGGCGGCGCTGACCGGCAAACCGATCTTCCGTTGCGTGAACATGTATCGCTGGTGCGCCTACTGCGACGACTGGAATATAGACGGCGCCAGCAATCCTTACCGGGGGCAGATTCTGAGCGATCTGGATGCGGCGCTGGACGCAGGATACGTCTGGCCGGATCCGGACGGCATTGTTGTGGACAACACGGATGCTGGATTCAGCATTGTGTCTGGAGTCTGGTCCACCGGAACCATCGCAACGGACAAATACGGCGCGGACTACCGCTGGAAGTCCACCGTTTCGGGCGCTGCCTCGGGCGTGGCGCGATGGACCCCGCCGCTGCAGCGCGGTGGAATGTATGACGTCCTGGTATGGTATTCGCAGGGATGGAACCGGAGTCCGGACGCACCGTATACGGTGCAGAGCCTGAACGGCGAGCAGGTCTTCCGGGTGGATCAGCGCTCCAACGGCGGCTGCTGGGTACTGCTGGGACGGTTTCCAATGATTCCGGGGCACGCAAGCGTCCGGCTGGCGGACAACGCGGGGCCGTCGGTGGTGATTGCGGACGCTGTCCGCTGGGAGTACCGGGGGGAGCTGCCGACGACGGGCTCGCTGACCGGCACGGTTCGGGACGTGAACGGCGCTCCGGTGCCTGGCGCCACGGTGTCGATCGAAGAGCTGAACCAGTCACGAGTGACCGGCTCTGACGGCACTTTCGCGTTTACGGGGCTTCGTGCGGGCCTGTATACGGCCGCGGCGACGAAAACAGGATACAGCCAGCACCGTATCGAGAACATTCCTGTCGGCGAGGGCGTCCGCCAGCAGGATTTCACGCTGGGCTGTCTTCAGGTATCGCGAATCGGGCTGGCCCGCGGGCACCCGAACGGAACCGTGGTGGCGCTGGAGGGGAAGGTGGTCTCGGAGAATACCGGATCCTGGCTGTGGATTCAGGAGCCGGACCGTTCCGCGGCCATCCGGGTGGCCGGCTTCTGGCCGGCAATGTCTCCCGGGGACGTTATCAGCGTGAGCGGGACCCTGGGGCTTCACGGAAACGAGCGGGCCATCACGGGCGCGGCCGTTTTGCGCACCGGATCCGCCGGGATCCCCGCCCCGGTCTCGATGCGCACGGCGGACATCGGCGGGCCTCCTTTGGCGCCGTACACCCCTGGAGTGACGCGTCCTCCCGCCACCGGGCTGCACACCGTAGGGCTGCGCGTGCGGGCGACAGGCATCGTTACGTCCGCTTCGCCGCCTTCGGGATTTTATCTGGACGACGGCTGCGGACTGACGGACGGCAGCGGCCTTGGCCTGAGGGTGACCCTGTGGCCGCAGCACTCCACGCCGACGCCCGGCCATATGGTGTCCGTGGTGGGCAACGCGGGGTTGTACCAGACAACCGGCGGCAACGCCCGACTCCTCTGGTGCGGCCCCGCTGGAAGCATTGAGGTTCTTTTCCCTTAGGCCTTCCCCCTGTCACAACTACCGGTTCTCCTGCCGGGCTTCTGTAATCAGCTCCTTCTTTCGGTGTCCCACGCGATATAATGGAAGTGAGGGCGGGAAGCGCGGCGCATCGGGCCCGCTGACAGTCTGGAAAGGAGAACCCGCAAAACGGACACTGCACGCCGCGGCCGACCGGCCCTGACCATCATCCTCGCCTGCGCGATCGCCCTGGCGCTGACGCTTCCGCTCGCCGCCGCGCCCGCTCTTTCGCCTCTGGCCGGCAGGACCCATGCCGAAGATCAGATCGTCGTCCGTTTCCGGCCCGGGCAGGAACACGCCGCTCCGCTGCTGCACTTTGCGGCCCGGACCCAGCTGCGGCGCTCCATTCCTGCCCTCGGCGTGCAGACCGTGCGGCTCCGCAAAGGAGCGGATCTCCAGAAAGCCCTGGAGAGATATCGCAGCAGCCCTGCTGTGGAGTACGCCGGGCCAAACCACGTGCTGCGCATCGCCACGCAACGATGGCCTGACGATCCCATCCTGCTTTACGGATGGGACTATCTGGACCTGGGCTTCATCATTCTCTATCAGTGGGGACTATACAACGACGGCTCGGGCAGCGGATTCGGCTCGGGTGGGCTGCCCAGAGCGGACATCAAGGCCCCCGAAGCCTGGGCGGTGGAGACGGGAAGCCCGGACGTGGTGATAGCGGTGCTGGACACGGGCATTGACTACACCCATCCGGACCTTTCCGCCAAGATCTGGACAAA
>CALCJH010000307.1 GCA_937967775.1 uncultured bacterium
CGCTTCCTTCGCACGGAAGAGGTCGGCGGTTCGAATCCGCTCAGCTCCACCATTTTGATAAGGCCCGGGGGCTCGTAGCGTCCGGGCCTCTGTTCGTTTGATGGCAACGGCGCCGGTGCTGCAGCCTATACGGCCTCATCAAGCAGGCGGCCGACTGCTCTCAGGCGCTCCTCCAGTAACGCCTGAGAGCCGGCCCGGACGGTGATATGCCCCACCTTCCGGCGCGGCCGGATCGCCTTGCCGTAGATGTGCATGTGCGCGCCGGGAATCCGGGCGACATCTTCCGGCGCCGGCAGAAACCCGATGCAATTCACCATCACGGCGTGGGCGACGGGAGCGGTGCTGCCCGGCTCCCACCCCACCACTGCCCGCAAGTGATTCTCGAACTGACTGGTCTCCGCACCTTCAATGGTCCAGTGGCCGGTGTTGTGCACACGGGGGGAGAACTCGTTCGCCAAGAGGCCCCCGTCTTTTTCGAAGAATTCCACGGCGAGCACGCCCGCATAGCCGAAGTAGTCCATGAGGCGCCGTACATACTCCGAGGCTTCGTGCCATTTCGGATCATCCGGCCGACACCGGGACACCCTCAGGATCCCCTCTCTGTGGATGTTCTCAGTCACCGGATAGAACCTGTGGGATCCATCAGCCGTTCTCACGCCCACCACTGAGAGTTCGCGGTCGAACGTCACAAACCGCTCCGCCAGCAGATGCCCTCCCCGGGACACGGATTCTTCGAGATGCGAAATATCCCGTGCAATCACCTGGCCTTTGCCGTCGTATCCGTGCGCCCGTGTTTTCAGAACAAGGGGCAAACCTAGAACCTCCGCGGCTTTCCTCGCGTCCTCAGCGCTATCCACAGGCGCAAAGTCCGCCGTCGGGATGCTCAGGCTGCAGAAGACCTGTTTCTCGCGGAGCCTGTCCTGCTTCACCGCCAAAATCTCCGGAGAGGGAATTACCGGCAGGATCTTCTCCAGCCGCCGCAAGGCGCGCAGCGAGATGTTCTCGAACTCCCACGTGACGACATCCGCCTCCGCCAGAACGCCGGGGTCCGCCTCCACGCTGCGCCAGTCCGCTACAACGGCGCGGCCCAGTTCAAAGGCGCATTCTCCCGGTTGAGGTGAAGCGAACACGAAACGCAGCCCCAGAGGAATGCCGGCCAGAGCCAGCATCCTGGCCAGCTGTCCCCCTCCAAGAATGCCGACCGTTCTCATCCGGCGGTGCGAGGATCCGGACACGATAGCACCTCGCGCGATGTCTGTTCGCGGAGCGCTTCCAGCCTGCTTTGCAGGTCAGGACGTGTAAGTGCCAGAATGGCCGCCGCCAGTAGAGCAGCATTCACCGCCCCCGCCCTGCCGATCGCCAGCGTGCCGACGGGGACGCCACCCGGCATCTGCACGATGGAAAGCAGCGAGTCCATCCCGTTCAGTGCGCTGGTCTGAACGGGGACGCCCAGCACCGGCAGCGTGGTGAACGCTGCTGTCATTCCCGGCAGATGGGCCGCGCCGCCCGCGCCCGCGATGATGACCTGCAGTCCTCTTGCTTTCGCTTCGGTAGCATAGCGGCGCAACTCATCGGGGGTTCTGTGGGCGGACACCACGCGGACTTCGTGCGGTACCCTTAGCCGCTCCAGAGTTTCAGAGGCGTGGCGCATAGTCTCCCAGTCCGAGCGGGAACCCATGATCACGCCCACGAGGGGCTCGACGGCAGAGGATCCACCCCCGGCCTGTTCAGAAACGGTTTTCACGCAGAACCTCCACAGTGTCTATGAAAACGACCATTGCATAGTCCCGGTAATAGTTCTCCACGACGAAGGCCGCGATGTGGTTGGCCGTCTCCTCGTCGCAGAGAACCTCCACGCGGATGTTCGCGCCGTGCTCCCAGCCGGCGTCCCGGACGCCCCGATGACCCTTCCCTCTCGCATCCGAGACGGTGTAGCCTGTGGCTCCAAGCTCCACAAGGCGCTGCGTCAGCTCCTGCTCCAGCAGGGCCTCGGTGATGATGGTGACCAGTTTCGCCTGGAATGTGCCCACCGGTAATCCTTCCTAGAACCTTGCCAGCCACTGCGCCATCCGAAAATACAGGGGTATTCCCACTGTGACATTAAATGGAAATGTGACTCCCAGGGCTGCCGCGAGCGAGATGGCCGGATTGGCCTCAGGAACGGAGATGCGCATCGCCGCGGGGACCGCGATATACGATGCGCTGGCAGCCAGCACGCCGAGCAGCGCAGCGCCGCCGACGGACAGACCCATCAGAGAGCCGGTCAGGCATCCCAGCAGGCCGAACAGCACAGGCGCCGCAATGCCGAACGCAGCCAGAAAGGCCCCCACGCGGCGCAGCGCTCCGAGCTGAGCCGAGCACAACAAGCCCATCTCCAGGAGAAAAAGACTCAACAGCCCGCGGAACAGCCCGCTGTAAAACGCTTCCAGCGAGGAGAATCCTTCGGGGCCGGCCGCCCAGCCGATGAGCAATCCGCCACCCAGCAGCACGATAGCTTTCCCCAGGAACACTTCGTGAAACATGCGGCCCCACCGCACGTCCCGGCTGACTCCTCTGGCCAGCAGGATGCCGACGACAATGGCTGGCATCTCCATCATCGCAAGGAAGAGGGGCATGTAGCTCTCATATGGCACCCCCCGCGCGGACAGAAAGGCAACCGCCACGGCATAGGTACCGACGCTGACAGATCCGTAGTGAGCTGCGACCGATGCCGCATCCGGACGGCTCAGCCGCCCTGCGAAACGTAGCACTGGATAAGCCAGCAGCGGAAGAAGAGACGCCACAAGCAGCACCACGAACACCTTCGGGATAAGTGGACCGAGGGGCTGGACCGCCAGCTCGATTCCTCCCTTAAGCCCGATGGCCAGCAACAGGTATGCGCTGAGGAATTCATAAATAGCCGGCGGCAGGCGGAGATCCGCCCTCGCTGCGCCTGCCGCCAGGCCGAGCACGAAAAACAGGATGACAGGGTCCAAGAATGTCCCGCTCCAGCTATATGAATCGTGCCGGACGTCCGCGTACGCGTTCCGGATTTGGTCACCGTCC
>CALCJH010000308.1 GCA_937967775.1 uncultured bacterium
TTTTACCAGATCCTGCTGCTCGGGGTCGTCCACCTTCAACTCCACGAAAGCGACCTTTCCCGCGAACTGCGGCGCCACTTTCGAGGCGATTTTCGACATCTCCTGACACTGAGCGCACCAGTCCGAATGAGCCAGCACCCAAACCGGCCTGCCCTCAGGGATTGCCAGGGCTGAACTCTTCTGTGCAGCCTGAGAGGGCGCGTGGAGTTCATGGTCAGCAGGCAGACCCGGGCAGCAGCTGCTGGAAGCCTGCTGAGGCCCGATGTTCTTCACGGCGGACAGGGCGGCCATCGCCGCGATGACACCAAGAATCAGAAGTTTCTGTCTCATGAGGTCGCTTTTGTCCTCCTCATTTCTTCAACCCGGGAAGCAGAGGAAAGATTCGGCACCGCATCGGCGGGCCACTCAACGGTCTTCGGGAACTCGTGGCCCGTCGCCGACAGGATCCGTTCCAACGTTTTATGAGCTTGCTCCAGCAACGCGGAGTTTCGCAGGGAGTAAAACATCATCTGTCCCTCCCGGCGATGCCTCACGACACCGGCGTGCCGCAAAGTGGCCAGGTGATGCGACACCGTGGACTGAGGAAGCCCCAGCCGGGGCATGATGGCGCACACGCACAACTCTCCATCTTCGGCAAGAAGTCTGAGTATGCGCAACCTTGTCGTGTCTCCCAGAGCACGGAACAGCTCTGCCAGTTGCTCCGGGGTTTCCATCAACTTATCCATTTACTTTGATGATACCACACGGACCGCGTGATCGTTCCGGCAACTCTTCGATCGCTTTCAGGCCACGGCCCCGTAAATCATGCCGGCGGCGGTTGCCATCACCACCACCAGCCCCACGAAAACGATCGTCTTGCGGGTGCCCAGGATGGATCTGATGACCAGCATGTTCGGCAGGGACAGGGCCGGCCCGGCAAGGAGCAGCGCCAGCGCCGGACCTTTGCCCATACCGCTTCCTAGAAGCCCCTGCAGGATCGGCACTTCGGTCAGGGTGGCGAAATACATAAATGCGCCCACCACGGCTGCGAAGAGATTGGCCTGCAGACTGTTGCCGCCAACCGCCCTGGAGACCCATTCGGACGGAATGAGTCCCTCGTGTCCGGGCCTGCCCAGCAGGAGGCCGGCAACCAGCACCCCCATCAGGAGCAGCGGAAGGATCTGCTTTGCGAAGCTCCAGCTGGATTCGAACCAGCTGCCGGCCTCGTCCGTCCTGACGCTGGTGATGACACTGAGCCCGATGACGCCCACCGTGAACGGCGCCAGAGGCTCGTGCGGGACCAGCAGCGCCGTGACCGTGACGGCCACAGCTGCAAGCGCCAGCTTCCAGGCCTCCACATTCATCCACAAAACCATCACCACTGCGAGCGCGGCGGCCGCAGCAGCAGTGATGGCCCATTTGGCGCTGTAAATGGCCGCCCAGGCGCCTGTCTGTACGGCGGGCTTTCCCCAGTTGGCGAACACCAGAATGGCCACCAGCAGGGCGAAGAAGACCGCGTTCTGCCACAGGGGTCGGACGGGATCGTCCTCCGGAAGCGCCATTGCGGCCTCGGCCCGGGTTTCTTCTTCCCTGCGAAAGATCAGATGCATCAACAGGCCAATCACCACGCTGAAAGCCACTGCCCCCACCGCTCTGGCGATGCCCAGCTCCAGCCCCAGAACCCGGGCGGTCAGGATGATGGCCAGCACATTGATGGCCGGCCCGGAGTAAAGGAAGGCGGTCGCCGGACCCAGTCCCGCGCCCATACGGTAGATGCCCGCGAAGAGGGGCAGCACCGTGCAGGAGCAGACGGCCAGCAGCGTGCCGGAAACGGATGCCACCCCGTATGCGAGTAGGCGATTCGCCTTCGGCCCCAGATAGCGGATGACCGAAGCCTGACTGACGAATACCGCAATCGCTCCCGCAATGAAGAACGCGGGAATGAGGCAAAGCAGCACATGCTCGCGCGCGTACCATTTTGCCAGGTGCATCGCTTCCAGCACCGCTGTGTCGAACCGGGCGGTGCCGGCGGGCAGGAAGAAGAAGACAAGAAAGACGGTCGTGATGATGGCAAGCGGACGATATTCGATTTTCCAGTCCATACGTCTCTCCCTGGAGCTCTGGTGCGGAGCCAGATATCTGTTCATCCAGATATCTAGATGCTTTGATTATGGACTGAGATTCATTTTCCCGCTACTGATGATCTCTGGAGATCAAGGCCTCGAGGCGCCCTGTTCGGGCCGCATGGGAAAGGGAGGCCTTCCTTGCGAGAAAACCAGGGGCCGGCGCGTCTGCGCCGGCCCCTGCGGACCGCGTCATCTTTGCCAGGCCAGGACTAGGCGCGGGTCACCACGAACTCGCCGTATTCGTCCCCGCACTCGATCCCCTTCGTCTGGACGCACTTGAAAGTCCGCAGACCGGTCTGTCCGGTGGGATCATAAGGACCACCATAGGCCAGATCCATGAACGCGGCGCACACGCCCCGGACCATGAAAGCCGCCGGGCGCGACCGCTCTCCGTATCGCACCACGTCTGCTTCGTAGTAGTCGTAGGCGTGCACCACCATCCGTTCGTTCGGGATGAGCTCAACCACTTCGCTCTTGGCCCAGCCCCACGCTGTGAAGACCGCGAAGGCTCCGTGGAGGACGTCCTCCGGCACACGCGTCACCATTGGGGCCACAATGGCGTTCCACTCATCGGAAGTAATGATGCCGTGACCGGTATGATAGCCGCACTCCTGGGCGGCGTTCACCAGCAGCCACTCGGCCGCTTCCACCAGATCCGGGCCCACCTTCCGTGTCAGCCGTTCCGAGAAGGAAGTCCAGAACCGTGCAGGCATCTGGTTCACGAAGACGTTGAAGGCCGGGATCAGCCCCTCGTCGTTGTTGATCACTTCCAGCTTCGAGAGAGCATCGATGATCTTCTTGCGGTCCACCGTGGTATACAGCGCGCTCACATACGGTGCCGTCTCGACTGCCCTGTTTACAGCCATTGGTCGCCTCCTGTGCCTAGCTTGCCGAGACCTCGAACTTCGAGGTATCAGCTCCTGCCACGATACTGCGGGTCTCCCGCACCTCGTAGGTCCTGGGCGCCCTGTCGAAAATGGCCGAGAACGCCCCCGCAACGAACCCGCCGGTCACGAAGTTCACGGGCTCCTCACGCTGCCCCCACTTCTTCACCCAGCCCTGGTCAATGTGCGATGCCAGAAGTTCCACCTCACCCGTCTCTGGTCCCGCACAGCGGATCTTCATCAGACCCAGCCCCATGGCCGCGTAGTACTCCTCGGCCACCAACACCCGCTCCGGGATGCCGGTAACCTGGTGTTCCGCGTAGTAGTCTCGCAGGATGTCGCAGAACGTGTCCTCTGCTACCTCGGCCATGAGCTTCTTGCCGTCCAGCATTCCGCAATCGTCGGCAAGCTGGGTGTAGAGCGTGGCAAAGTGGTGGCAGTGCAGGACGTACTGCTCGCCGTTTATGCTCTGGCGCGAAGAGCGAGGGTCATAATTGCGCTTCAGCACCAGGCCGTCACTCAATCTCATCGTCGTCATCGGACGTTCTCCCGTTCCTCAAGCTATGCCGGCGTCTTTGCCGGTGATCTCCTTAAATGCAGCCTTGAACTTGGCCAGGACCTCGGGTGTGTCCGCCTCCGAGGACGCCTTTACAGTGGATATCCCCGTCGCCATGGCCAGGCGCATCTGTGCGGACAATCCTCCCTCTTCCTTTGCCAGTTCGAAGAACTTGACCAGTTTTGCACCCATGGTCTTCTTCAACTCCTCT
Source organism: uncultured bacterium (assembly GCA_937967775.1). Taxonomy (GTDB): domain Bacteria; phylum Armatimonadota; class UBA5829; order DSUL01; family DSUL01; genus CALCJH01. Next base: position 3,757 of record CALCJH010000308.1, read on the forward strand.
CGTCCGTGAAGGATCGTTTCTCACCGGCCCGGCGGGGCGGCAGGCATCCCCGCCAGGGCCCGATACTCACGAGAAATGCCTTTCCAGCCTTTCGATCACCTCCTGTCTGTCCTGCCGGGGAAGCACCACCTGGCAGGAGCGTTCGCCTTCCACTCCCCTCAACTGCGCCCCGCCCGGGCCGACAACCCGGAAGAAGGGGCGGGGGAAATCCGGATAGTAGTCCAGACGTCCAAGCTCCCCGAGCCGCCGGATCTCCTCCCGCGACCAGACGCTGTCGAAGAAATAGCGATAGACGCTGGACCCATCGAAACAGTCCTCCACCCTGACCGCCCTGAGGAGTTTCACGCCGCGGCCTCTCCCTGCTCCGCGCGCGCGGCCGCCATTGCCCGGACGGCTGAAACGGCGGCTTCCACGTCGCTTTCCGTATTCGCCCCGGAGACGCTGAACCGGATGGTTCCATGCGGCGCGCTCCCGATCCAACGGTGGATCTCCGGCGCGCAGTGAAGCCCGGCCCGGCAGCGGATGCCAAAACACTCCTCCAGCACGAGCGCCGCCTCGTCCGGCGGCCATCCCGCGATGGTAAAGGAGACCACACCGGTTCCCGCATCCTCCGGACATCCGGCATCGAACACGTGGACGCCCCGGATCTGCGAGAGGCTCCGGCGCAACAGGCTTCCCAGATCGCGCCGCCGCTGGCCCTCCAGCCGTCCGTCCGAGGCGGCCCATCTGAGGGCCGCGGCGAGCCCGGCCAGGCCGGGGGAGTTCGGCGTACCCGCCTCCAGGCGCATCGGCATTTCATCCGGCTGCAAAGGCAGATCGCTCCGGACGCCCGTTCCGCCGCTCAGGACAGGCGGCAGGTCCATTTCGGGTGAGACATAGAGCCCGCCTGTACCCTCCGGCCCGCACAGGCCTTTGTGCCCTGTGAACGCCACCATCTGCGCGCCGATCTCCAGCGGCCGCACGGGAAGAACACCCAGGGTCTGGGAAGCGTCCAGCAGAGTCAGGGCTCCGGCCCCGCGCGCCAGTCTGAACAGCGTGGCGGCGTCATTCACCCTGCCGGTCACGTTAGAGGCGTGATTCACCACGACAAGATCCGCACCGCCAGCGAGCGCCTTGGCGAACTGTTCCAGGTCCACCTGACCATCGCCGGTCAGCCCAACCACACTCAGGCGGATGGCGCCCTGCCGTTCCAGATGCCGCAGAGGCCGAAGCACGCTGTTGTGCTCCGTGGCGGTGGCAACCACGCTGCGCACACCCGTCTGCACGCAACCCAGGATGGCGATGTTCAGCGCGAGCGTAGCGCCGGAGGTCAGCACGATTTGGCCGGGCCACGGAACACCCATCAGCCCGGCCAGCAGCGACCGGCACTCATCCCGCGGATCCGTGTCGTGCCCGGAGCCGCGACCGGGTTCCGCGGGCATCGCCTTCACTGCCCTGCGGACCGCCTCGGCCACGCCGGGGGCCTTCGGCCAGCTGCTTGCCGCGTTGTTGAGGTAGATGGATGTCATCGTGCCTTCCCGCAAACCAGTATCGGGAAGGCATTACCCGTGCTTGAGACTCGAACCAGAAAAAAACAATATCTGCAAGAAGGCGAGAATATTACCTCTTCATCGCGCGGAAAAACCGCAGTGCACATCAGGATTCGTTGGCCACAGGGTCTGGTCGGCGCTGCGTCCGACCCGGCCACGGTCCGGTTGCTGGAATCGAAGCGGCGGTCAGCCCTGCGCCGCGCGGATCTCTGCCAGAACGTCCGGATCGGGTTCGCGTGTGAGGCGTTTCTGCAGGATCTCCAGGCCCTTCGGGTCGCCGATGCGTCCCAGCGCCCAGGCGGCGTGGGCGCGCACTACCGAACTTGGGTCGTGAAGAGCCTTCAGCAATGCGGGCACGGCGGATGAATCACCGATGTTTCCCAGGGCGACACAGGCGTTGCGGCGGAGGCGGTTTCGCCCGATCCATCCGGGAGAACCCCTCTTCAGAGAGGTCTCAAACTCGGCCTGTGTCATCTCCAGCAACCAGATGAGATCCGGAAAAGCCGGCACGGGGCCGGGCTCGAAATCTGAGGGATCTCCCGGAACGGCCGCCGCGTTGTGGGGACAGACTTCCTGACAGATGTCGCAGCCGTAGATCATCGTGCCCATCAGGGGGCGCAGCTGGCGCGGGATGATACCGCTCATCTGAGTGAGGTGCGATATGCAGCGGTTCAGATCTATCTCGAACGGCGAGACAATGGCTCCCGTGGGGCAGGCCGCCAGGCAGAGCTCGCAACTGCCACAACGGTGGTCCGGAGAAGGCTCATCAAAGGGCAACTCCACGTCGGTGACGATCTCCCCGAGGACCACCCAGCTCCCGGCCTCTCCCGTGAACACGCAGGCGTTTTTCCCGGCCCAGGCCAGCCCGCTCGCCAGCGCGGCGGCGCGGTCCATCAGCGGCCCCGTATCGCACAAGACGCGCGTGGAGCAACCGGGAGCCAGTTCCTTCAGACGGGCCTCCACCACCGAGAGCTTCTCTTGCATCACAAGATGATAGTCCCTCCCGCGGGCGAATCGGGCAGTCACTCCGCACAGGCTCTCTGGCGGGGGTGCAGGTGGGTCCGAGGGCCGCAAATACGACAACGCGCAGCAGATGACGGACTTCGCTCCGGGCAGCAGTGTGTCCGGACGGCAGAAGCGCTCCTCACTGCCTTCCGTTAGCCCGTAGTGGCCGGCGAACCCTTTCGCCACGCGTTCGCGCAGACGGCGGGCAGCCTCCTCCAGCGGGCGCGCGGGCCCTACGGCCAAACCGGTGAGTCCGGCCCGGCTGGCGCATATCCTGAGCTCCGCAACAATCCGCACGGCATCCATCATTTGAGCATTGTAACCCGGCCGGGGAGGAGCAGTGCGCAGGCGCGCAGAAACGGCCGATGGACGAGATAGCCGGTGGACTCCGGGGCTACCTCCGGAGAGCGTTTCTTGTGCCATAATCCCGACCCTGTGAGGAGCCCTGCCAAGAGTGCCTGAGAAAGTCGCCATCCTGATATCCAACGAACTCCGGCGCGACATCTTCGATGACGCTAGCTGGGAGAGCCTGCTGCGCGTTGCTGAGCCCGTCCTGCCCGTCGCCCCCGGACCGGTGACGGCAGAGATGGCGAGGGATCTTCTGCGCGGAGCCCGCGCCTGCATCACTGGATGGGGAAGCCCTGCCCTCACGGCAAACGTTCTGGCGGAAGCGGACACGCTGGGCCTCATGGCGCACGCCGCGGGAAGCGTGAAGGCGTTCGTGAGCGACGCGCTCTGGGAGAAGGACATCCGCGTGACCAGCGCGGCGCCGGCGCTGGCCATTGATGTGGCCTGGACCACCGTCGCCCTGATGGTCCTGGCGAGGAAAAACGTCTTCCTGTTGCGGGAGCATATCCGCCAAGGCGGCTGGAAGCCGATGCCGGGCTGGCCGTCCGGCGAGCTGTACGGCGCGGTGGTCGGACTGGTGGGCGCAAGCAACGTCGGCCGCCACGTGATCCGCCTGCTGGACGGCTCGGGAGCCAGGATCCTGCTCTACGACCCGTATGTGTCCGCCGAGGAAGCTGCCCGCCTGGAGGTGAAGAAGCGGGAATCGCTGGAGGATCTCATCCGGGAGTCCGACATTGTGAGTCTGCATGCTCCAAAGCTGCCGGAGACTTACCACATGCTAAACGCCGGAAACCTTGCCTTGATGAAGGATCATAGCATCCTCATCAATACGGCGCGCGGTGCACTGATTGACGAGGCGGCGCTGATCGAACTGTTGCGGACCCGTCCCATCTTCGCCTGTCTGGACGTCACGGACCCGGAGCCTCCCGCGCCGGACAGCCCGCTTCGGACGATGCCGAACGTTCTGCTGACGCCGCACCTGGCGGGGTGTGTGGGGAGCGGTCTGAAGCGGCTGGGCGCGGCAGCCGCGGACGAGGTCCGCCGTTTTCTGGCCGGCGAGCCGCTCATAAACGAGGTGACCCGCGAGATGCTTCCGCGTCTGGCCTAGCGGCTTAGGGGCGTTATTCCGCGT
>CALCJH010000309.1 GCA_937967775.1 uncultured bacterium
TACTGCGGATCTGCATTCCATGGGCCAGTATGCCCAGCAGGGCCGCCGGATGCTGATCGAGACCTTTCTGGTGATCCGCGAAGGGGAACCTGAACTGCGGGTTCCGGCGGAGGCGGATGACGGAGACGGGATGAACTACCTAGCCGGGCGCACGCTGGAGGAGATCAACCGGGAAGCCTATCGGGCCACCGCCCTGGCTCACCGTGAAGGCGGTGTGCCCGTGATGAGCGTGCTGCTGGAGCGTCTGGACGCGGAGCGTCTGGGGGCGCTGCTCTATTTCTTCGAGCGTGCTTGCGCAGTCAGCGGCTATCTGCTGCGGGTTAACCCGTTCAATCAGCCCGGGGTAGAGGCTTATAAACGTCACATGTTCGCGCTGCTCGGCAAACCCGGCTTCGAGGAGCAGACGAACGCCCTCCGGCAGCGTCTGGAGAGCGCGGCGGCCGGGGGGACAGTCCGCTTCAGTCCCTGACCGGGCCGTTCCTCGTCTATTTGACAGGAAAAGGAGAAGCGGCCCCGCGGATTCCCCGGGGCCGCTCCGTTTAAGTTTATCCTGAAGGCGGGCTTTAGGTCGCCGCGCCGGTCATGGCCGGTCCGATACGCCGACCGCCCAGTGCTGCACCAGGTTGTGGCTGGTGGTATCCGGTAGAGCGCTCCGCATATGCGTCGCCACCACCCGATCGCCGTGGGCGGCGATGTCGGTGGCTCCGTTCAGGGACACGCGGACCGGCTGCTCCGGGACAGCCGTGGCTTCTATTTTCCGGCCGACGCTGCGAGCGCGGCGGCTGACAAGTCGTATGGTCTTCTTCAGTCGTCTGCTGAATGCGACTCGCATCTGTCTGCTCCTGTTCTGACTGACTTCGGATTTCAGAGTGCGCTTCTTTCCCTCCGACCGGTCTGCGCCGGCTATCGATTGTCCTTTCACTGGGAACATACCCGCCGGGTATTTCATTCCCGGTAAATGCTTCTTACGATTGAGTCACAAAATCGAACGTGAGGGGCACTCGACGAGGTTCCTGGTTCTCGCGCTGCAGTGTCAGGGATTTCAGGCTGCAGGCCACAGCTGCCAGCCTAATGACCGTCGCAGGCCTGACCGGGGCGCCCGAGAGCTCTCGCCGGGCTTCCCGCTTCCGCGGTGCCGCATCCGGTGTTGCTGAAAGAAAGGGCCCGGCGACTGAGCGCCGGACCCGTCTGGTTGCTGTCTGCAGGGAGAACGAGTTGTTAGAACTCCGTGATGTCCGACAGCCTGCGCACGCGCAGCACGGGCTGGCTGGCCGGGGCCGTTCCTTCGAGCTGAACCACTCCCGCAATGCCTACCATCCTGCCGCTGGCAGGCAGCGTCACGTTTGCCGGAGCGGTCACCTTCAGTCCGCCGCCTGTCAGGGAGCCATCATTGATGATGACGAATCCCTGTCCGGCAGAAATCACCTTTCCCCAGGACCGCATCAGCAATCCCACGTTGCCGGGACCACCGGCGCCGGGTCCGATTGCCGAACAACGGGCGCCCATCGGAACAGCGGCCGTGCCGGTCGCTGCCGTCAGGATCAGCGCGTCCTGCAGGAAGCGCTCCCCGCTTGGCTTTGTCGCCAGCGTGCCCTCGACTGTCACCAGTGTTCCCTCCGTTGCCTGACCTGCCGTTTCCACCCGGATGCCAGAGCTTCGGTCCGGCTGCTGGACGTAGACCGCGCCTGCCGCAGCGGCTTCGGCGGTAACCACCACCCCGCCGACCCGCACGCGGGTGCCGTCGGCCAGGGACCGTAGCTCTCCCAGTGAGCCGACTTCCTGCGCAGGCAGGTCCTGCCAGGCGTGAACGTCGTCCCAGGCATAGATGGTCCATTTGATGGCGCTGTCGCAACCCGCCTCCAGGAAGACGGTTGCTTGTGAGGATTGCGGCTGCACGGTGAGCATCAGATCGGTGTATCGCGAGGGATGATCCGCGCTGTAAGCCGGAACGAAGTCGAACCACTGCTGTCCGGATGACCAAGCGGACCAGACAATGTTCGGGGAGTTCCGGTCGGTTCCGCCCGTGGGATCGATCCCGATGCGTCCCAGGACGGTGTATGCGATCGTTCCGTCGAAATTGCCCGTATCGTCAATAACCTGATAGGTCCACAGGCAGGCCCGCAGGTTCAGGGGCCGCGTCGGATCCACAGTAATCCGCTGATACAGCCCGCCTTTCACCTGGCCGGCGTTGGACTCGCCTCCCGCGTAATAGTTGCCCGTGCGCGCCTTCACGCCTCCAAGCCATCCTGAGCCGTCGGCAGGGTAGTTGCGCACAGCCATCGAGTTCCACCTGCTCCACGGTGCCAGCGCGCCCGACTCGAAGCCGGGATTGACCACCAGGTTCGGACGATCTGGCTCGGTCACGAAGCAGAAGTCCTTCGTGTGGGCGCTTCGCATCCCGTTTGCGCTGGCGGTGATCCGCACGTGATACTCCCTTCCGGGCTGAAGCCCGGTCAGCGTGACTGTGTGCTCGGCGGCCGGAGCGGTCACATTCACGCTGTGAGTGTACGGCGTCCCGATTCCGTAATCGATGCGTGCCGTCGCAGGTGCCGGGTCTGGAGGAAGGATCGCGGCCATCAGCGGGTCGGGCCGCACTGTCTTCCAGTAGAGCGTGGCGGTGGTGGATGTGCGCTGCACCACCTTCCAGTCGCTGAACGCAAGCCGGGGGAGGGAAGCGCTGCCGGGCGACTGCTCGCATGCGATCATTCCGGCCAGATCGGTGCCGTAAAATCGCGTGCCGTTGAGATAAAGGTCTCCGTTCGCGTACTCGTCCACCACGGTCCGGTAAATGATGAAAGACTGATTGTTCAAGTGCCGGATGCGCAGGTAGTAGCTCTGGCCCGGGACGGTCGGAACCTCGCCAGGCGCCCAGCTCACTACGGAGCGTGCGTTCCAGGCGACGGTCACCATCCATTTCGACGGACCGATCTGGTTGACGCCCATCCCGTTCGGGCCGGGCGACTCGAAGATGGATACTTCGAATGGAGCGCTGACGCCGAAATGGCCGCTTGCGCCCACAACGCTTGTGCCCGTAGCCACGAAAGTCTGTCCGGCGACGCCATTAGCCGGCACGGACTGCGCCACCGAGGCGAAATCTTTCGTGATAGTCGTGGTGTTCAGGGTCGTCGAGATTCCGTCGTTGTCGAAGCCGATCACCATCCGGAGCGGGTCGCGGGCGGGCCGTCCGCCCACCCAGGTCTTACCACCCGGGAAGTCGTGCCCGTTCATGTTGCGGCCGCTCGCGAAACATACGCTGAGGCCGCTTCCATCTTGGCGTCGGATCTTCGCGGTGTAGTAGCGGCCAGGCACGACAGGCACCTCGCCTGCGCTCCACATCGCGTGGGCGTCGTTGGCGTAGCCTCCGTCCACCCAGCGGGCTGGACCGATCTGCGGGCCGTTCGGGTCGTGCCCTTCGTGGATGGACACCAGCGCCGAGAGGCTGGCCGGAAAGCGGAATGAAACGTGCGTAATGCACTCGCCCATAGCCTGAAAAGACTGAGCGAACGACGTCTCCCAGTTGTGGAAATAATCCCGCGACCCGGTCACGTAATCCGGGTCACGTCCGACCAAAATGTCCGTTCCTCCGGAAGACACCGCCGGGACATACAGCCGCGGATACTGATCCCTCGCGGCGAACATCATTGAGTACAGCCCCGAGGTCACGTTGAACCCGAACCAGCCCAGAGGATCCGTTCCGAAGGTCACTCCTCCGCCCATGCTGCCCGAACCGGGAGCGCCGTGGCGTTGAACTCCAACAGCGTTATCCCCCCAGGGAGCGCCGAACGGGTCGTAGAGAAACCCCTTCAATGTTTGCCCGCTCGCGGGAAGGCAGAGCAGGGTGCAGGTGGCTGCGGCCGCGGCGGCACACCGCAACAGCCGGAACGCAGGCGAGATCATCAAGGTGTGTGTTCTCCTCTCGTGTCGCTGGGACGTTCTCCGCAGACCTTGCGGAAGACGTCCCGCTGGTCACTGACGGCGCAGGACCGTCACGCCCAGATAACCTGTGCCGGGCCGGAGTACCGGAGCGCGCAAGACGCTCTTCCTGCAATAGTCTTCCAAACCCCGCACAATTCATCATACCAGATTTGTTGCGTCTGTGGAGTCACCGGATTCCGGCTACCCTACGGTGGTTGGGCCGTCCGCCTGACGCCGCTCTACTCGACCGCCGTAACGGAGGGTGTGGAGGATGTGCCTGGTTGGCGGAAAACGTGCCCGATGGCAGGGTTTCTCGAATGTCGGATGGCAGTATAATAGTGACAGGACATCGCGGCGTGAAGCTGAGTAAAGCTTCCGTATCCCGCGAGAAGGAGGGTTAACGTGCGGCGCAAAGGTTTTACTCTCATTGAACTGCTTGTCGTCATTGCGATCATCGCGATCCTTGCCGCCATCCTGTTTCCGGTGTTTGCTCAGGCGAGGATACGCGCGAACACCATGCGGTGCATCAGCAACCTGAAACAGCTGGCGCTGGCGTTCCAGCAGTATACGCAGGACTATGGCGGAAGGATGCCGGCTGTGGGGTGGGAACACCGGGCAGATATTCCCAACTGGTGCGGGGAGATCAACCGCTGGATCTACCCGGAGCGCGGGTCCCTGTGGCAGTACACCAAATCTGCGGAGATTTATGTCTGCCCTGTGGATAAGAAGAAGGAGGCCCTTCATCCGGTGGTCAACCCGCCCACCGGCAAGACCCGCAAGGACTGGGGCCTCTCATACTCCATGAACGCCCTGCTGGATTACGCCAAGCCGGACGCCTTGAACATCAAGAACCCCGCGAAGTTCATGCTGCTCATCCACGAGGAGCGTGAGTTCATCAACGATGGCATCTTTGTGCCCGACGGAAATACTCCCAGCAAGATCCATTACGACGGAACCACGCTGGTGTATCTCGCCGGTAACGCCCGATGGGCGTCCACTGAGGATCTGAAACGGGAGCGGGCGGAGGGATACTGGCTCCTGCAGTCGCCGTGACGTTAGCCTTACGCTGGTTGATCCGTCCGGAACATCCGGACGCGTTGAAACCGCACTAAAGCAAACTGCCTGGTCTTGACCCGCGTAGGAGGGGGTTTTCGGAGGCGAGCCCCTGGCGTGAAGCGCTGGTGAAAAGGAGTCGTCCTCGCCCAAAAGCCTCTCCCGTTGTCAGGGAGAGGCTTTTCGCTTTGCCGTTGCCGCAAGGATTTCAGGCACAGATGGAGGGCGCTCGGAGGGCCAATGGCAAGAAAAGCCTTCTCCCCCCTGGTGGGAGAAGGCTTGGATGAGGGGGTGGCAAGCCCGGTCATCGT
>CALCJH010000310.1 GCA_937967775.1 uncultured bacterium
CACGGGCCGACCGCCGGGTTCAGTCTTCGGACCGTGGTGCCCAGAAAGCGCATCCAGAGAAGATGCACAATGGCGGCTGTGACTGAGAAGGAGATGAGGACCCGGCCCGCCGCCACGTAAGTGTGCGGGACATCAAGGGTGGAGAGTATGTCAGCGATCACGATGCACTATCCTCCCCGGGGCGCCGGACGGAATTGCCCGCGAGGATTATCGCCCCGCGGGCGCAGCCGGTCAGGTCAGGGAGCGGAACCGCTCACGGAGCCACGTTCGGCTCTTCCTTCGGTTCCGGGACATTTTCGCGGGCGGCGTTGCCGCTTAAGACAACCCCTTTAAGCCCTTCCGCCACCTCGATCGCTGTGCTGGTGCTGGAGATGACGCACCCGCTGATGGCGACCGTCTCTCCTCCGTTGATGCGAAGCGCGGGGGAAATGAACTTCGCCATCTCCCTGCGAAGCTGACAGCCCGCCGCGGCCACCATGCTGCCCCCCTGAATGTCAATGCAGGGACCACTGTTGGACTTCATCTCCAGCCCGCTCATTCGGACCTGAGCCCCTTTCCCGTGAATGAGGATGCCGCTGTGGTGGGTCCAGTAGGTCCCTCCCGCCAGGCTCAGCGTGTGGCCGCCGTCCACCTCGATTCCGATGCCGCAGAAGTCCGCCGAGCAGTTCGTCATGGACCCCCACATTACGCCCCGAATGTCGGACCCGGGAACGCTCTCCACGAACTTGTAGCCGCGGTCCGCGCTGAACACAAAGCAGTCGCTCATCAGGAGCATGTCGTTCTTGCCAACCAGGAATCCCACGCCCCGCGCCAGAAAACGCTGGCTCGCCGGAGACCACACCTCAACCCGCGAGATCCACGAAACGTCCCAGGTCCCGAGTATCCGGACGCCCACGTTGTGGATGTCCACCAGGAAACAGTCCCGGATCAGCGCTCTCCCCACGTTGGATTTCCCGTCCGCCGAGATGCCGTCCCAGGCGTTCTGGATCTTCACCTCGCTTACCCGTGTGCCCACCCCCGCCAGTTGGATGATGGCCGGCCGCTCCGATGGCTGTCCGCCCTTCCAGTCCTGAAAGAAATAGATGCCGTGTACGGAGCCGCCTCCCAGCAGCCGGATCGCAGGGCCGTTCGGGACGTCGGGTAGGATGGTGGGCAGAGTGTCCTCGTCTGCAACCCAGGCAGCGTGGTCCGCCCCGACCAGCTCCTGCGCCTTGAGCTCCAGCGTTCGGGTGATTCTGTAGCGCCCCCGAGGCACCCGCACCGCCTGCCCGGTCTGGCGGCCGCGCGCAATCGCCCTCTCGAATACGGCGGTGTCGTCTGCTTTGCCGTCGCCAACGGCTCCCAGAGTGCGCACGTCTATCGCCGACGCGTCCTGTGGAGCCGCGAGCGCCGCCATGGTGAAAGCAGCGGTGAGAAGCGCCCCTGCAAGAATCGCAAGCCAGACACGCATTGTCATGTTTTCGGATCTCTCCTCCCCGCGGGACCGGCCGGGTCCCGCTTTTCCGGGAAGGTTCGACGCAGTGGGGCAGGAATCCTCAGTCCGAGATATAAAGACCCTCAGGGAAGGGGAGCCCGGAGCGGCTGTCTGGCGCCGGTTGCCCGGCCGCGCGGTCTCCATCCCTCAATCCTCCAGAAGTGTGGTTAGCAGTATGAGTTTCGCCGAACGAATGGATGCCGTCTGGCAGAAGGTGGGGGCGCTCCGGTCTGGTTCCGAGGAGCTGATGGAGCGCATCCGCGCGGAGTTCGATCTTGCGCAGGAGTTCGTTGAGTCCTCCGAAGAGCGCCGGAAGTATGCCGGTCTGGTGGAAGAGGCGCTCAGCGGTTTCGAGTCCGCCCTGAGTTCCGGTGCAAACCTGCAGGATGCGGTCGAGCAGGCTGAAAAGGCGCTGGAGCCCATCGGACAGGAGCTGCGGAAGTTCACCATCCACCTTTGCGGACATGCGCACATTGATATGAACTGGCTGTGGCCGTGGCAGGAGACCGTCAGCACCACGCGCGACACCTTCTCCACGGTGGACCGGTTGATGCAGTCGTTCCCGGACCTGAAGTTCTCGCAGGATCAGGCCTCCACCTACATCGCCATGCAGGAGTATTGCCCTGAGGTCTTCGAGATGATCCGCAAGCGCGTGGCGGAAGGCCGCTGGGAGATCACGGCGAGCACCTGGGTTGAGGGCGAGAAGAACCTGGCTTCAGGTGAGGCTCTCTGCCGGCAGATGCTCTACACCCGGCGCTACTTCAAGGAGCACTTCGGGCTGCCCTACGACGCCGTTAAGATAGACTGGGAGCCGGACATGTTCGGGCATAGCCGGATGCTGCCCGCCATCCTGAACCGGGGCGGAGTGCGGTGGTACTACTTCTGCCGAGGCGGCAAGGAGCCCAAACTGTTCTGGTGGCAGGCGCCGGATGGTTCGCGCGTTCTGGCCTATCAGGACAACGAACACTGGTATAACGGCTTCATCGGCCCGCACATTACGAAGATGATGCTCCGACTGGAACGGGAGACGGGCGGCCTGAAGGATCACCTCTATCTCTTCGGGCTGGGCGATCACGGCGGAGGCCCCACGCGGCGCGATCTGCACCGTTTCGTTCGAATGAGCCGCTGGCCCATTTATCCCACGTTGAAGCTCAGCCGTGTACAGGACTTCTTCGCTGCTGCGGAGGCCGCCGGTCTGGATCTGCCGGTCATCGAGGATGAGCTGAACTTCGTGTTCGAGGGCTGCTACACCTCGCAGTCCAGCGTTAAGCGGGGCAACCGGGTGAGCGAGAACGAACTCGTGCGCGCGGAAGCGGCGGCGGTCATCGGACGCGCGCTTGCAGGGATGGCTTACCCTCTGGATGACCTCAACACAGCGTGGCGGAAGACTATGCTTTGCCAGTTCCACGACATCCTGCCGGGTTCGGGCGTCCACGCCACCTATGAGTATTCCTCCGCGCTCTATCAGGAAGTCGCCGCGGTCACGGAGTCCGTCATCACACGGGCGCTCAGGCAGGTGGCCGCAAAGGCAGATACCGCTTCCGTGGTGGGCCTGCCGCCGGAGCCGGACGGAGAGGGCTCGGAGTTCGGTGACGGACTGGGCGCCGGCGCCGGCGATGCCAGCCTCCCGGGAGGAGTCACCGGCTACAACGCCGGGGCCGCTGGCACTCAGCCGTTCATCATCTTCAATCCTCTTCCGTGGGACCGCAGCGAGCTGGTGGTCGCCAAGATCTGGAACACGGGATGGGCGCATGACCGCATTCAGGTGCGCGACAGCGAGGGCCACACGGTGCCGGGGCAGGTGGTCGGGACGGGCAACTTCTGGGGTCACGACTTCATATCGGTCGCGTTCCCGGCGAAGGACATCCCGGCGACAGGCTACCGCATCTACGGTGTCGAGTGCTCGCCCGCCCCGGTGAGGGCAGAAGGAGTGAAGGTCACAGCGGCCCTTCAGAAGATGCACACGCCGGCCACCGAGCTTCCCGCCGTGGTTCTGGAAAACAGGTATCTCCGGGTTGAGGTCGAAAGCTCGGCCGCGGCTGTGGTCAGCATCGTGGACAAAGCCACGGGGGTGGAGTTCGTTCCTCCGGGTGAGCGCCTGGGAGTGCTGGAGTATGTTCACGAGGCTCCGAACCCCATGGCAGCCTGGGTCATCGGCCAGCTGTTGACCATCGAGCCTCTGACGGACAGCTGGGTGCTGGAGGTGAAGCAGCGCGGACCGCATCGCGCTGCTGTGGTCTGCAGGAGGAAGTACCGCTCGTCCACGTTCGCGCTGGAGATCGGTCTGGCGGAGGACAGCAGGCAGGTGGAGTTCACTCTGGACGTCAACTGGCTGGAGATGGGCTCGCATGAGACTGGAATCCCGCAGCTCCGGGTATCGTTCCCGGTGAACGTGTCCCATCCGCGGGCGCGGTATGAGGTGCCTTTCGGCAGCATCGAGCGGCCGGTTGGGCCTCAGGAGGTTCCCGCGCTGAAGTGGGCGGACATCTCCGGGGAGAACGGCGGACAGCAGGCCGGTATCACGCTTCTGAACGCGGACAAGTACGGTCACAGGGCGGATGGCAATGTGCTCCGGCTTACTCTCCTGCGTTCCAGCTATATGCCGGACCCGCTTCCCGAGATGGGCCAGCATATCATCCGCTGGGCCGTGCAGCCTCATCTTGGCGATTGCAGCGTCAG
>CALCJH010000311.1 GCA_937967775.1 uncultured bacterium
ACCTTGGTGAACAGGTTGGAGTTCACGATCAGGCAGGAGCCGATGGCAGGCAGGGACTGCGCGAAATAGCTCCAGAGCAGCAATCCGGCCAGATAGAACGGAACGTGCGGCATCCCGTCCGTTGCCAGCCGCGCCACGTTCCCAAAGATGATGGTGAATACAAGGGTGGTCAGAAGCGGCTGGATGACGAACCACGCCGGTCCCAACACCGTCTGCTTATACTTCGAGACGAAGTCCCTTCGTACCAGCAGAAGTATCAGATCCCGGTAGTGGAGTAATTCCCTCCAGCGGATGTCAAACCAGCCCTTGCTGGGCTCGATGACAAGCTCGTAGTTCGTCGCGGGCAATCCTACCTCGCTAGACTCGCCGGCGCGAGCCGGCCGTAGTGTAAGGGAAAAGGGAGTGAGCGCCGCAGCTAGCCTCCTACCCCCATCTCACAGATTCATTCCATCATACCCACGTCTCGGTGATACGCGCGTTATACCCGGAAAGTTGCAGACTCAGGAGGATCTCCTCCCTGCCTCCCCCGCGGCAACCCGGCACGTAACAGACAACCCTGCGAGCGCCGGGCTGCGGCTGCGCTCCGTGCGCCCACTGCTGCCGCTCGGAGCGAAGTGCGTCCGTTCATTCCGCTGCATCGCAGGCGCTCCTTACTCCCGGTTACCACACGAATACGGTCCCCATCAGTTTCTCTGGATTGTCCCGGAGTGTTTCGTAAATCTGCGGAGCCTGATCCACCGGGACCACGTCCTGCACCACCGGTGAAATACGAAGCCTGCCTTCGGCGGTCAGGCTGTGCACCATTTGCAGGTCGCTCAGGTCGAAATGGTTGTTCTGCCGGATGGTGATCTCGCGGGACTGTCCCAGGTTGAAGGTGTAGCGCACTTCACTTCGTCCGGCGATCAGCATCACCCTGCCGCGGGGCGCTGCGGCCCTCAGGAGATGGTCTTCCATTCCCGGCACGCCGGCGAAGTCCATGACCACGTCGAACGCTTCTTCAGGAATCGCCTCTTCCCACCGTGTCTCTGCGGTGTTGATGATCGCGCTCGCGGCTCCGATCTGGCGGGCGATCTCAAGACGGGGCTCCACTATGTCGCAGATAGACACATCTGCGCCCGAGATGGCAGCCAACTGCGCCGCGATCTGACCGATCACCCCCGCGCCCACCACCAGAACCCGCTCGCTCTCCCGAATCTCCGCATTGCGGCAGGTCCGCATCGCCACGCTGGCCATTCCGAAGAGTGCCGCGTCGCGCCGGTCCACACTGGGCCTGAGACGCACCACCAGCCAGTCTTCCGGGAAAGTCGCGAACTCAAGATGGTCAGAAGAGGAGAAAACAAGGTCTCCTCTCCGCAGGGTGGTCACTTCTGGCCCGCACTCGATGACCTCGCCGACGTTCTGATACCCCCGCGGAGCGGGAAGCCGGTCCTCCGGGCGGGCGTAGTTTCCGCCGACGAGGTCATTCCGCTCCGTGCCATTGGTGACTCCGGAGTAGATGGTCCGGGTGCGCACCTGGTTGCCCTCCGGGGCAGGGGCGTCCGGCCAGTCGTGTACGAGAACCTTCTCCCGCCTTCCGTCAGCCCGAAGACGGGTCACCAGCGCTCGCAAACCATTGTCCTCTCACGGTCGTGTGCTGTGATCACTGCTTCCTTGCGAATACCGGCCCCTCGGCCTACGCACCAGATGCAGCTCCGGAATGTATCCTTCGTGCTCCACGTAGTAATGTCCGGGCCGATGGCAACCCTCCGGGAGCGTGCCGTTGAAAACGGCGATGCGGAAGTCCTCGCTGTTGGGGCCGTCCGAGCCGTGCTCGAAGCCGGCCGGCACCATCCACACGTCGCCGGCCTCCAGTTCGAAATCCTGCCGCGCTCCCGCGCGGTCAATCCAGTATCCTGTTCCCCCTCCCGGCCAGGATGAGCCAGGTCTCATCGTGATCATGGAAGTGCTTTTCGCACTGCGGAAGCGCGAAGCCCTCGTTCATCAATCCTTTGTGCAGTGCCACTGATTTGCCTCGGGTTCTCCCGGATGTCGTGCTAGAACACGTCTCTCGCGCCCTTCGAGACGTCCCAGACGTGCTGCGGCCTTGAAGGGTCGGTCATCGTGTCGTCGTAGTAGTACCAGTTGCCGTCGTAGCCGCTCAGTGAGTTGTAAGGGATGTCAATGTGTCCCACGTGGCAGTCCAGGAAGACCGCGTTCACTCGCTTGGTGTCGGTGGTCTTCGGCTGGTTCCAAAGCAGCGGGTTCGCCGCATCGTAATGCCATGCCTCTTCGTAGAACAGACAGGTCTTGGAAGGGTAGGCCACAGCGGACTGCTTGATGGGCCGCTCGTAGTAGTTGGCATAGTAGTTCAGGGCGTGCTTGAAATAGTAGCTGCTGCCCACCTCGTATGGCAGCCAGACAATCCCTTGCATCTGCTGCTTCTTCTGATCCTTCCATTCCAGAGGACACTTGAAGATGGCCAGCGACTTTGTGTAGGGCCACAGAGCCTTGGCCAGTCCTGCGGGCTGTCCGCTTGAGTCCCGGTAGCGATGGGAGAACTCCTGGATCCACCGGCCGCCCAGAGCGTTGGAGTAGGGGTTCTGATAGGGGATTCCCACCGAAGTCTGGTCAGCGTAACATCCGTTCCAGTCGTTCAGATACTGCTCCACCGCCAGGGCGAGCTGCTTCATATTGGACTTGCAGGTCGCGTCTTTGGCCCTTTGCCGCGCCCGGGCGAACACCGGGAAAAGGATGGCCGCCAGGATGGCGATGATGGCGATGACCACCAGCAGCTCGATCAACGTAAACCCGGCTCTGCGCCGCCTGAAGAAAAAGCTGTTCATGGTTTTTCTCCTTCTATGTCATCGCTGAACGCTCTTATGGCGTCGCGGAACTCTTCCTGGGTACATTATAGGTCGTCTGGCGCTCCGCAGTGTGGCTGGCCCGCCGGTTCCCAATGCTCAAGATCACGGGAGCGGGAGATCCCCAGACGGTTGTGGCCGCGCTTCAGGAACGTCTGACCCTCGGTGTTGCCGGCGTATAGCAGATACCAGCACCCGTCACCCATCCTGCCGGGCAGCATAAGAGCCGAGGCGTTGGCCCGGTCGCGCGTGTTGAACTCTTCCTGTGCGACGTCCAAGCGGTAACCGTCCACCCAGGTCAGCCAGTCCTCGAGCCGCGTTCCGTCTCCTTCCATCGTGAAGAGGACCGGGAACATCGTGCTGCCGTCCATTTTGGTGCTTGTCAGAAGCCGCCATTTGCCGTCAATGAACAGCAGCTGGTAGTTCTCGTTCCAGGTAACCTCCCGGCCGTCCCGCATCCATGTTTTCGGATATCCGTCGCCGATCAACCGGAACTTCCCTTCCATCGAGTCGCCAACGGCGCACCGGGTGGTCTGGACCTCTTTCCAGAACAGGATCACCTTGCCCTGCCAGGAGGCGACGGCGGCGTCAATGGCACGGACTCTGCGCGTCAGGTTCGCCGCCAGTGGCCTGGCCGGGCTCCAGTTCTTCAGATCCTTGCTGCTGCGGAAGAACAACTGGTTCGGCTGGTCCTCCTTGTCGCCCCAGGAGTTGTAGCAGAGATACCAGGTGTCGCCGATGCGTGCGACATCCGGGCTGCACATCCCGATCCAGTCATCCTCGCGGCCGTCCAGGTTCACCAGGGGTTCGGAGAAGGTCTTGAAGTCGGGGGTGGTCACCTGCACAACGTGGCTTCGCACGCGTCCCCGGTCCTCATAAAAGGCGGAAAAGAAGAGGTGAAAGTTGCCGTCCTGATACACGCAGGCGTAGTCCTTGATGGACCAGTCGGCATATGCGAGGACCGGGTTCTTCAGGGAGGTCCAGTCTAAAGGTTCGGTTGCAGCGCCCGCCACGGGGACAGCCGCCAGAAGGACAGCCAGGAACGCCAGAATCTCGTCAGTCATACGCGTCTCCCTCTTTTTTGTGGAGCTGCCTGTGGGGAGCACACGGCGAGCGCGTGGTTGCGGAAGTCGGGTCTGCTCACAGGCGGCCCGGCTCACGCGACATCAGCTCCCTGATGTTGAGATAGGTATAGGGCTGTTCACTCGCGGGCGACCCATCAGCCGTTGCGTGCGCCACCCAGAGCTCGCCCGTCCCGGGCGACATCAGGGCGTTGTGCAAGTTGTGCTGCATCGCCACAGGGCGTCTCATCAACTCGATCGCCTCAACCGGTCCGATCTTCCCGTACTGCTCCCGCACCCGTTCTGCCAGAAGCCGGTACCGCTCATCTTTAGAAAGAAGCACACCATCCTCGATCGGGATGTCCAGCGGAGGGCGCTTCTCTCCCGGCCCCACGAACTCGATCTTCTCAGTCGTGGCCCACACTCCTACAGCCGAAGGGATGGATGCGTCCGACAGGACGTAATAGTACTCGCACGTCCTCTGGCTGTCCCGGAAAAGCGCAATGGCTTTCTTCAGGGAGTCTGCCTCTTCTAACCCCCTGCGCATCAGGAATGCCATCGGGGTTCCGTCCCACTGGCCCATTCCTCCTCCGCCCATCTCTCCGAAGCCAATGCCGTTGAGGTTCATGCCGGTCACCGAGCCCACGAACCCCGCATAGCCTACGGAAACGAACGGGATGTGCCCCTCCGGCTCTGCAATGATCACCACGTTGTGATCCTGCAGGCCCATCGTCACGCCGTAGTCTAGGATCCGTCCGTGCAGAAGACGTCCGTCGCGAGTCGCCTTCCCGAAGAGCGCGAATCCGCTGCAGTGGAAGAATTCCGGCACGGTGTTAGCCCGCCGGAGCTTCTCGAACGTCTGTCCGGAGGCATCCGCCAGAGCCTTCATCTCCCTGACGAAGCGCTCCGGGATATGCGGAAGCTGCGTCTTCCAGACCCCGTCGAAGGAGGCGTTGGCGAAGTCGGCCATCGGTCCCATCTGCACCATCTGGTGCTTTTCCAGCTTCTTGAGCAGCTCCGCGATATGCTCCTTGAGCAGCGCGCCGTGCTGGCGGCCCATCTCTTCGGGCGTGCCCTTCAGGTGGAGCACCAGCTGGGGCCCCACGCGTTCTAGGTATCCCTTGCCCTCGTGTGCGATCAGCTCCCGCGCGGGCATCGGCTGCGCTGCCAGTGCAGCGGCAAGGGAAAGCATCAGGGCAGCGGCGAGGGCGCCGCGAGTCATCGGTTTCAGCGGATACATCACCTATTTCCTCAGAACTTCGCTGTGACGGTCATCCTGGGCGGGCGTTCCGGCTCCAGCTGGATCAGGCTCTTCTGGCGGTCCAGAGCCAGAACACGGGTGCCTTCGGCTTCCACCCGCCGGATGGGCCGTCCCTCCGGATGGCGCAGCCGGAGCTCCAGCCTGGAGGGCGGATTGCGCTTCGGCGGCGCGATCACCGCCCGCATCTCCCCTACGGACACGCGGGATTCGATTCTCAGACTGACCGGCCCGAAGTAGGTCGGCATTCTGGCCGCCTCCACCACCTGCCCATCCGCCAGCCACTCCAGCGGCACCGCCGGGGCCAGTCGCAGCGTGTCATAGCCAATCTCGCTCAGCAGGCAGTGTCTCAGCCAGTTCACCCAGCAGCATTCGTCGGGCGTCTTGTAGAACGGCCCCCTGCCCAGTCCGAACGCGTCCACGGGAT
>CALCJH010000312.1 GCA_937967775.1 uncultured bacterium
GCGGGCGCTGGATATCGCCAAGCGGCTTCTGGACTATGGATTCCATCCGCCCACGGTGTATTTCCCTCTGATTGTTGACGAGGCGCTGATGATCGAGCCCACGGAGACCGAAAGCAAGACCACGCTGGATGCCTTCGTGGAGGCGCTTGTGAAGATCGACCGCGAAATAGACGAATGCCCGGATGTTGTGCGCAGCGCGCCTCACTCTACGCCGGTAGGTCGGCTGGACGAAGTTTCGGCCGCAAGGCGGCCGCTTCTGAAAATGCCCGTGGAAGGCACAATGGAATAGATGCTTTGGATATAAGAGTGATCTCGACCTCACCCATGAGCGGTGAGATGAACATGGAGGTGGATGTCGTCCTGACGGAGCGGGCTGGCCGGGAGAGTCAGGTTCAGCTTCGCTTTTTCCGATGGTCCGAACCCACGGTTACAGTGGGCAGGACTCTTCCGGCCGAACAGGGGATGGCGGCGGCGGTGTTGTTCGGCGGCGCGCGTCTGGTGCGGCGTCCCACGGGAGGCGGCGTGGTCTTCCATGGCGACGAGATGTCGCTTTCTCTTGCGTGGCCGCGCTCTGCCTCCGCATTGTTGGGAGGGCTCCGGGCGTCCTACTGTCGCATCCACCGGGCGATCCGGGATGCCCTGATGGATTGCGGGATGAACTGTCTGCAGGCGGAGTGCGAAGAAAATCCGGTGGGAGTGATGTGCCAGTCTTCCATTGTGGCGGGCGATGTTATCTCTCCCGCGGGGACCAAACTGGCCGGGGGAGCCCAGTGGCACACAAGAGGGGCGGTGTTGTATCAGGGGCATCTCTGGCTTCGGACCATGCCGGCGCTGGAGGAGGCCCTGGCGGACCGCCTTGCGGATTGCTTCGGAGCGTCTGCCGGACGGGACGGTCTGACTCAGGAGGAACTCTGCCTGGCGGGTGAGCGTTGCGAGAGGTGGTGTGAGCCTGCCGGCTCGGACCTCCCTGAATCAAGCGTGAGATAGTCTCTTCCAGCCTGCAGGCGTTTTGGAAAAATGTCGGAAGACAACGACAACCGGGATCGCCAGTCCGAGATCTTTCGTTCAGGCGGGCGCAGCGCGTGCGCCTGCGTGGAGAGGTCTGAAGGCCGAGCGTCGTCCCGTGTATGCGAAAGCGTTGCTCAAGAGCTGGTCACCGGAGGCATCTGGCAGGAGGACGCGCCCGGGCACCTCGTATCACCGGCGCCGTTTCCGCTCTCTCAGACAGAAGTAGCCGTCTTGCGCGATTTGGGCCCTGCTCTGCTGTTGTTTTATCGCGCGCTGAACCGTCTTTGGTTCGGCAGGGGCCACGACTGGGCGAAAGCGTGGCTCAATCGGGGCAAGCCGGAATGGCTGCTTGAGGCCGCTAGGATGGGCCATTTCAAGCAGCACCTGCCGGTTCTCATCCGTCCCGATCTTATTCTGGGCCGCAGCCAGATGTGGATCACCGAACTGGACTCCGTGCCAGGCGGCGCAGGCCATGCGGCGGCTATGGCGCGAGCCTACGCCAGGGAGGGTTTTTCAGTGCTGGGGGGCGCGGAGGGCATTCCGACCTTTTTTGCCGAGGCGATGCGCTGCTTGGCTGAAAGACAGGATCCTGTCGTCGCCCTTGTGGTGTCGGACGAATCCGAGGATTACCGTCCGGAGATGTGTTGGATGGCGCGCGCTCTTTGCGAAGCCGGCCTTGCGGCCGCATGCGTTCATCCCCGGGAGGTCATATTCGAAGAGGAAGGCCTCGGCCTGTTGCTGGAGGGGTCGCGCCGCCGTATAGATGTGCTCTGGCGCTTCTACGAGCTGTTCGATCTGCGCAATGTGCCGAAGTCGGAGCTGATCCTCTACGCCGCGCGGAAGCGAAAAGTCAGAGTTTCACCACCGTTCAAGCCCTTCCTGGAGGAGAAGCTTGCTCTTGCGTTGCTGCATCATCCCCTGCTGGAAGAGTTCTGGGAGGCCGAGATGGGGCAGCATTTCGCTGTGTTGCGGAGTCTGGTGCCTCCGGCCTGGGTCGTGGATCCCTCCCCTGTGCCGCCGCACGCGGAGATATCGGGTCTGCGGTTCCGGGGGCGTCCCGTTCGCGATTTTATGGAGCTTTCAGAGGCCACGCAGAGTGAGCGTCGTCTTGTGCTCAAGCCCAGTGGCTTTTCGCCGCTGTCCTGGGGAGCCCGCGGAGTGGTCGTGGGCCACGATGTCTCCCGCGAGGTCTGGACTCAGGCTCTGGAGAACGCTCTCCGATCTTTCGACTCCACCGTCTATATTCTGCAGGAGTTTCGAGAGGGCAGGCGCGTCGAAGTGCCAACATGTGACGTGCGCGACGGGCGGGAGGGTTTGCTGCGCGGGCGAACGAGGCTTTGCCCGTATTACTATGTGTGCGAGGAACGGGCCGAGCTTGCGGGCGTGCTTGCCACGGTCTGCTCGGAAGAGAAAAAGCTCATACACGGTATGAGAGATGCGGTCATGACGGTCTGCTCGGAAGAAGGAGACAGCGGTGTTCAGGATGGATGACGACGATTCCCGGCTGCTGGAACGGCGGTCCCGATATATTGAGAACCTGGTTGCGAGCGAGCCCGCCATCGCGCGGCAGTTCGTCTGGGACGACCAGGAGCTGATCACCCTGGACCACGAAGCTGCAGATCCGCTCATGGAAGATGAGCACATGGCCGTCCGCGGCCTGGTCCACAAGTATCCGAACCGCGCGCTGCTTCTTTTGACTGCTCAGTGCGCCACCTACTGCCGCTTCTGCACGCGCAAACGGATGGTCTCGCACGTGGAGCGCGGCCGCATCCGCAAGCCGGATGTAGATGAGTGGAAACGCTACCTGACGGAGCATCCCGAAATCCGGGACGCCATCCTTTCCGGCGGCGATCCTCTCTTCGTCTCGACGGAGCTTTTCTCATACGTGATCGAGACCCTGTCCTCAATCGAGAGTCTGAAAGTCGTCCGGATCGGCACGCGCGTCCCGGTCACGGATCCGCTGCTGGTGACGGATGAGAAGATAGAGATCTTAAAGCGTCTGCCGCAGACGCTGTATATCGGCCTGAATTTCGAGCATCCCGCGGAGATCACGCCGGAAGTCAGGGAGGCCGTGGAGAAGCTGAAGACCACGGGCGGGCAGCTGTACAGCCAGTCCGTTTTTCTCAAGGGCGTGAACGACGACTACGAGACCCTTTACGAGCTGTTTACCACTCTGTATGAAATTGGCGTGCGGCCGTATTACATCTACCGGTGCGATCCTGTGGAGGGGGTCAGCCACTTCCGGGCGGATTTTGAGAAGGAGCGCGAGATCATGACGCGGCTGCGCTCCACGCTGAGCGGCCTGGCCTGTCCCACCTATGTGATAGACACGCCGTTTGGCAGCGGTAAGATCCCGGTGCCGCTGAAATACTGGGACTGCGACGCTGAGGAGTATCTTGACTTCCAGGGCGTCCGGCACAGGAGGATCTGAGACCGTGAAGCTGTTCGTCCTCAGGTCCTGTCCCTTTTGCGTCCGGGTGTTGAGATGGCTGGAGGGGCGCAGCCTGGATGTGCAGATTGTGGAGGTGCCGCCCTCCCATTCTGCCAGGATGGAGCTCCTCGAAGTCAGCGGGCAGACGTTTGTCCCTACGCTGGTGGACGGAAGCGTGGTAATAGCGGACGATGACGATGCCATCCTGGACTATCTCCGCGAGAAGGAGCGGGAGCGCGTTGCGTAGAAGGTGTCCCTTAGAAGGGACGCGCTGTGGACCCGGGTGGAGGAACCGGATATGCCGAAGCTGACATACCACGGACACGATGCCTTCGTTATCGAGACGGAGCGGCACAGGATTGCCATTGACCCGTTCATCACGGGGAACCCTTTCGCTTCCGTAAAGCCGGAAGATCTGAAGGTGGACTATGTGCTCATCACCCACGGGCACGGTGACCATCTTGGCGATGGGCTGGAGATTGCAAAACGCTCCGGCGCCACGGTGATCAGCACCTTCGAGCTGGCAGGCTACTGTCAGAGGCAGGGAGCCAAGGCGCATCCGATGCACATCGGCGGCGCGCGCGACTTCGACTTCGGGCGGGTGAAGTTGACCATTGCCCACCACGGAAACACTGT
>CALCJH010000313.1 GCA_937967775.1 uncultured bacterium
TTCTGCCATTCACCCTGGAGCAGTGGGAGGAGGCTTTCCACGCCAGGTTGAAGAACAAGGGCGTCGAGGTCAACCTGCAGGCGTTCCGGCGGGGACGAAGCGAGGCGGAGAGTGTGGAGATTGAATCCCCCGGTCTTCAAATGGCCTGATTACATGAAATGACACTCCCGCAATAATCTGCAGGGAAGAACCGCCGGCGCCCTCTTGTGAACTCGGGGAGCGCCGGATGCTTGCGCGGGAAGGAGAGGGGATTGAACTTCTACGTTCTGTCCATTGTGGTGGCTGCGTATGTGCTGGTCGTCGCCTACCTCGGGTGGCTGGGGTACCGGCGGACGCGCAGCGCAGCGGATTACCTGGTGGGGGGACGCCAGGTGCATCCTATGCTTATGGCCCTGGCCTACGGCAGCACGTTCATCAGCACCGCCGCCATAGTGGGATTCGGCGGCGTTGCGGCGATGTATGGCTTAAGTCTGCTGTGGCTGGTGATGCTGAACATCTTTTTCGGCATCTTTGTCGCTTTCGTGGTCTTCGGCAGGGCCACGCGGCGGATGGGAGCCCGGCTGGATGCGCACACATTCCCGGAGTTGCTCGGACGGCGATTCCGGTCCCGCTTTATTCAGGGATTCTCAGGAGCGGTCATTGCTCTGCTGATGCCCCTTTATGCGGCGGGCGTGATGATCGGGGGAGCACGCTTCCTGGAGGTCCAGCTGCATCTGGACTTCAATCTGGCCCTGTTCGTATTCTCCGCCGTAGTGGTCTCCTACGTGTTCTTCGGCGGGCTGAAGGGGGTCATCTACACGGATGCCTTCCAGGGCGGCATCATGTTCGCGGCGATGGTCATCCTGCTCTTCGCCACCTACTCGCACCTGCGCGGCTTTGCCAGTCACAGAGCTCTAACGGAGCTGGCTCCGCTGGTACCAGCGAAGCTGGCGGAGATGGGTCACCGGGGATGGACCGCCATGCCCGAGTTCGGGTCGCCGCTCTGGTTCACGGTGGTGACCACCATCATCATGGGGGTCGGCATCGGGGTGCTGGCCCAGCCTCAGCTGGCGTTGCGCTTCATGACGGTGCGGAGTAGCCGTGAGCTTTACCGGGCGCTTATTCCCGGATCCCTGTTCATCCTTTGCATCCCCGGCGTGGCTTATATGGTCGGAGCGCTCAGCAACCTGTATTTCATGAAGCACGAGGGCAAGCTGGCTATCGCTATGGTGATGGACCCTTCAGGCAAGCCCAACGTGGACAAGATCATTCCCACCTATATCCAGCATGCCATGCCGGAATGGTTCGGCTATCTCTTTATGCTGGCTCTCCTGGCCGCGGCTATGTCCACCCTCAGCGGACAGTTCCACGCCATCGGCACGTCCATCGGCCGCGACCTGTATCAGCAGGCGCTGGCGCGGGGGCGCCATCAGGAGCGCACTTTGCCCATTGCCAAGCTGGGCGTCTTCTTCGGTTTCGTTCTTACCATCACCCTGGCGTACCGGCTGCAGCCAGGGATCATCGCCGTGGCGACGGCGCTCTTTTTCGGAATGTGTGCGGCGGTCTTCCTTCCGGCTTATGTAGCCGCTCTGTTCTGGAAGCGGGCCACCCGGGCCGGCGTGACGGTGGGCATGGTGGCCGGTCTGGTGGTGTGGGCGCTGTGGGTGCTTTTCGTGCACGAACGCGAGTCCGCAGCTCTTGGAATCTCCCAGATGCTGTTTGGCAAGCCGAGCATCGCCGCCGGGACGAAATGGACTGTCGTAGATTCCCTGATCGTGGCGCTGCCTGTCTCCGTGCTGGTCACCTGGCTGGTGTCGCTCGTGACACCGCCGATGAAGGCGGAGGAACTGGATGCCTCGTTCGGGAGATAGCCGTCGGGCTGGATGAAGAGCCGACGAGGAGAAAGCCCTCTCCCGGAGGAGAGGGCTGTTTGCTGAAATCTCGGATATCAAACCCGACTCAGAATCCGGTGAAGAGCTCCACGTAGGCAAGATCGTTCTTCACACTGGCCGCTCCGGCGGGTTGAGACTCCAGATTACGTTCATACTCCGCCTGGATCCACACGGTGGGCTTCAAGGGCTTCACCACGGACAGCGCGATCTGCCGCTTGTCCCAGGTATACTGGCTGGGGGTCACCGGCAAATCAATGTCCACGCCTGCATACCGGACATATGCCTTCGGCTTCATCCCCTTGGGACTGTAACCTGCAAGCAGTTCAAACCCTGACTGCTTGATGTCGCTGGTCTTGCCTTCGATGTAAATCGCCTGGGCAATGTAGTTCTTCCAGGGATACGTGAGATAAGCGCCGTAGCGGTTGTGCGTTCGGGACGTGTGCGGCCCCGCGAAGCGCGAAACGGGAACGCCGCCGATTGTGTCCGTTCCGTTCAGGAAGTCCAGGTCGGACCGATCCAGATGCCCGAAGCTTCCGGTGACGCCCAGTCGCGCGCCGGCCTTGTTGAGCAATCCAACCTTGGCGTCAATCTGCAGGCTCTCGTTGATGTCGTGCGGAATGTCCCGGTCGGCCAGGCTCCGGACGGTGTTGGTCCCGTCCAGCGTCACATCGCCGATGCCTCGGTTGCCGATGCGCATCCCCGTAAGCAGGGCGACGCCCGCCTCGTACCCTTTTTCGGGCGCGTTCACGAAGTACTGGATGCCCTGAGCCCTGTCCTGAGTGAACGCCTCGGAGAAGATGCCGTAGTTCGAAAACTTCCTGTTGGGGTATGACGGCGTGATCGCGAAGGCCATTCGCCGGCCTTTGCCGACCCGAACAGTGCCGACCGGCATCTTGAAGTCCGCATACGCGCTCTCCAGATAGGTCCGGTAGGGCTCTGCCGCTGAGACGGCCGGCACGTAGTTGTGCACGTACCACTCCGCATACGCCGTGGTGTTAGGGTCTATCTGCGCTGTCGCCGACAGCGACACCCTGTCCACCCGGAACCGCACCGCGCCACCCTGCGGCGCATAGAAACGATGCTGCGCGTAGCCGTGCCACACGACCTCTGCGCTCCGCGCCACCCCCGGCAACAGA
Organism: uncultured bacterium; assembly: GCA_937967775.1. Taxonomy (GTDB): domain Bacteria; phylum Armatimonadota; class UBA5829; order DSUL01; family DSUL01; genus CALCJH01. The sequence continues at coordinate 3,008 of CALCJH010000313.1, forward strand.
AGCAAGCCCAGCAAAACTCCCGCCGCCGCTCCTTTCAGTGCTCGCGCCATCGTTGAGTTCCTCCGTTCTCGGCCGGCACGCCTGCCGGTCAGAACACTCTTTTGTCTATCACCCGTTTCGCCTTGCCCTGGCTCCTCTGGATGGATTTCGGCTCCACGAGCGATACCGTCGGAGTGATTCCACATTCCGACTGGACTTTGTGACATATCTTCTTTTCCAGCTCCACCAGTCCGGCCATTCGGCCTTCGAAGATCTCCGGGGTCACCTCCACCCGGATCTCCAGCGTGTCCAGCGCTCCGACACGGTCCAGAACCAGCTCGTAGTGCGGCTCTACCCCTTCGATCTCCAGCAGGACGTTTTCGATCTGGGACGGGAAGACATTCACCCCGCGGATGATCATCATGTCATCCGTCCTGCCCTGCACGCGCGCCATCCGCCGGAACGTGCGCCCGCACGAGCAGGGCGAGGAATCCAGACGCGTCAGGTCGCGCGTGCGATACCGCAACAGCGGTATCCCTTCCTTGGTCAGCGTGGTGAGGACCAGCTCCCCGGTGTAGCCTTCGGGCAGGGCCTCGCCCGTCTCCGGGTTGATGATCTCCGCCAGGAAATGGTCCTCGTTTATGTGCAGGCCGTTTTTGTTCAGGCACTCACCCGAAACACCCGGCCCCATCACCTCCGAGAGCCCGTAGTTGTCCGTTGCCAGGATCTGCAGCTTGGCTTCGATCTCCCGACGGAGTGTCTCCGACGATGGCTCCGCTCCGAAGAGGCCGACGCGCAGGCTGAGCTCGTCCGGGCTCACTCCCATCTCATACATCGTTTCCGCGATGTGCAGGGCGTAACTGGGAGTCCCTACCAGGGCCGTCGCCCCGAAATCCTTCATCAGACGGACCTGCCGCTCCGTGTTGCCACTGGAGACGGGGATGACGCTTGCTCCGATGCGCTCTGATCCCTGGTGCAGTCCGAATCCTCCCGTGAACAGGCCGTAGCCGAAGGAGATGTGGACGACATCGTGGCGGGTCACTCCGCCAGCCGTGAGCAGCCGGGCCACCAGATCGGACCAGTTGCGCAGATCTCTGCGGGTATATCCCACCACAGTGGAAAGCCCTGTGGTGCCGGAGGATGCGTGGATGCGGACGATATCCTTCAGTGGCGCGGCGAAAAGCCCGTACGGGTAGGCGGCCCGCATGTCGTCCTTGCAGGTGAAGGGCAGCTTCTGGACATCCTCCAGCGTCCGGATGTCCTCGGGCTTGACACCCGCGTTGTCGAGCTTCTCGCGGTAGAACGGGACCCGTTCGTAGACGCGCCTGACCGTCGCCTGGAGCCTTTCGAGTTGGAGCTTCTCCAGCTCCTCGCGGGACATCGTCTCCGCCTTCGGATCCCAGAGGCGGTGCTTCAGAGGGGGAAGCCGGCGTTTCAGCGTGCTCATCCTACAGCCGGTGCACCTGTTCTCCGGTCAACAGCGTCACGTTGTTCTTCTGGAGCACCTCGCGCGCCCGCTCCGTATCCTCTGACCGCAACACCACAATGGCTTTCTCCCCGCTCTTGCCTACGAAGGCGTAGAGATACTCGATGTTGATGCCCGCGTCCGCCAGGCAGCGTATGATGGAAGCCAGTCCTCCCGGCCGGTCCTCCACCTCCACAGCCAGCACTTCGGTCTCGCTGGCGCTGAATCCCGCCTCTGCCAGCGCCTGACGGGCCTGCACGGGATCGCTGACGATCAGGCGCAGCAGACCGTAATCAATGGTGTCCGCGATGGAGGCCGCGCGGATGTTCACTCCCCTGCTCGCCAGCGCCTCCGTCACTTCGGCCAGACGGCCCTTCTTGTTCTCCAGAAAAACGGTGATCTGGCTGACCTTCATATTCCGAGGTCCCTCCTATCCACGATCCGCTTGGCCTTTCCCTCGCTGCGCGCGATGGACTTGGGCTCCACCAGACGCACCTTGATGGAAAGGCCCAGCATGCTCTCAAGCTCTTTCAGAATCTTCATCTCCAGGGCTTCCATCCGGCGGACCTCATCGGAGATGACGTCCTCGGACACTTCCACCCAGAGCTCCACTTCGTCCAGCCGGCCGGGCTGGCGGTCAATGACCAGCTGGTAGTGCGGCTCCGTCCCCTCCACAGCTCCCAGCACCTGCTCGATCTGGGACGGGAAGACGTTTACCCCCCGGATGATAAGCATGTCGTCGGTCCGGCCGGAGACCTTCGCCATCCGCCGCAGGGTCCTGCCACACTTGCACTGCCCGGGGATGAAGTAGGTGATGTCTCGCGTGCGGTAACGGATGAGCGGCAGCCCCGTCTTGGTCAGCGTGGTGAAGACCAGCTCGCCGTGAGCTCCCTCCAGGACATGTTCCAGCGTCGTGGGATTGATGATCTCCGGGAAGAAGTGGTCCTCCGCGATGTGCAGCCCGCTCTGCGCCAGGCATTCATAGGCAACGCCGGGGCCAATGACCTCCGATAGACCGTAGATGTCCAGCGCCCGGATGCACAGAGACCTCTCGATCTCCTGGCGCATACTCTCGGACCAGGGTTCGGCTCCGTGGAATCCCACCCGCAGGGGCAGCGCCTCGAAGTTGATGCCCATCTCACGCCCTGTCTCGCCCAGCACGATGGCGTAGGACGGGGTGCAGCAAAGGGCGGTGGTCCCGAAGTCCTCCATTACCTGCAGCTGGCGCTTGGTGTTCCCTGCGCTGGTGGGCACCACGGCGGCTCCAATGCGCGCGGCTCCGTAGTGGGCTCCCAGTCCTCCCGTGAAGAGTCCATAGCCGTAGGAGTTCTGGACGATGTCGTTGGAAGTCACCCCGCCGGCCGCCAGCGTGCGGCCCATCACTTCGCCCCAGATCTCGATGTCGGCCCGGGTGTAGCCCACAACGGTCGGCTTGCCGGTGGTCCCGGAGGAGGCGTGGATCTCCACGATCTCCGAGAGCGGCGCGCTAAACATTCCGAAGGGATAGGCTTCCCGGAAATCGTCCTTGGTGATGAAAGGCAGCCGGGGCAGATCCTCGACGCCGTGGATGTCTTCGGGGGAAACGCCTGCTTCGCTCCACTTGCGGCGGTAGACCTCCACGGTCTCGTAGGCGCGGCGAACGACCGCACGTAGCCGCTCATCCTGCAGGGTCCGCAGTCTGTCAGGCGGCATCGCCTCAGCCGGGCTGATCAATGCCCGGCTGGATTCCAGATCCGGAAGAGTCTTCAACTGTCACGACCTCATCGCTGCCCGTGGGGGGCGGCTCTGGTATGGTTTTAAAGCGCCCGCCCGTCACACCCCGCGCCCGGGCGGGCGCCAAATCCTCTGATTCTCTGCGATGCAGATGCCGGCCGGCTTTTCAGACCTGCATCCAGCGCTCTTCCATCGCCAGCATCGCATCCGGCTGGGTCAGGAAATCCAACGAGTCCTGAATGATCTCGAAATGGCGGATCTCCTCTTGCGCCAGGAACTCATAGAACTTGCGCGCTTCCGGGTCGCGCGCCTTCTGGGCGGCCTGCGCATAGAAATGGTGGCCGTGCCGCTCCATCTCCATTGCGGTGCGGTAGGCCTCCTCGCGGGCTTCGTCCTGGTGCGCGGCCTGCTCGTACTGCCAGCCGAACTGCTCGAAGATGCCTTTGACCCCTCGGGCCATATCCGCCTTCGTGATGACCGCCGCGCTGGAAGGCGCTTCGGCGATCCCGGTCTCAGCATACTTCTTGATGATGTCCATGTGCTTCAGCTCCTCGCGGGCGAGGAACTCGAAGGTAGCCTTGGCGAGTTTGTCCTCGCACGCGGCGCTGGCGTCGGTGAGGATCTTATAGCCCTGCTTCTCGTTGTTCAGGGCCATCTCCAGCACCTCTCGCGGATCATCCGGTATCTGCATGGTCTCGTTACTCCCCAGAAATGTTTGTAAGCTTACCGGCCGGGGCCGGCTCTTTATGTTCGCGCCGCGCGGACGGGGTCTGCAATAGGCTGTTAGTACTCCCGCAAGCTTGCCGCCGGCGGAATACTTCATGAAAAGCGTCGCAGTTTCCTTCCTGGCCCGCGCCGGGAGGGCTGCGGCGCTTTGGCGGCTAAACGCATTGGTATGAGAGAGCAGCAAGACAGCAATACGGGAGCGGGCCGTATCAGCCGACGGAGAGTCCTCCAGTGGATGGGAGCCGCCGGGGTGGCGGCTCTGGCGGGAGAAGCCGTGCAGGCTCGCGACCGCCGCCCAAATATCCTCCTCATTATGACGGACGACCATGCGGCTCACGCCCTGAGCTGCTATGGCGGCCGGTTGAACCGCACCCCGGCGATGGACCGTCTGGCTCGCGAGGGTGTGCTGTTCTCTAACGCTTTCGTCACGAACTCACTCTGCGCCCCTTCGCGCGCCACCATCCTGACGGGCAAATACAGCCACGCGCACGGAGTCCGCGACAACTTTACGGATTTCGATACGTCACAGTGGACCTTTCCCCGCGCGCTTCGCGCGGGGGGCTATCGCACAGCGCTGGTAGGCAAGTGGCACCTGCGTTCCGACCCGGCGGACTTCGACTACTGGAACATCCTGCCGGGGCAGGGGGCGTATGTGAACCCGTATCTCAGCGAGATGGGCCAGCGCAAAAGGCACACGGGCTACGTCACGGACATTATTACCGAAATCGCCATCCGCAAGATGCGGGAATGGAAGGACAAGCCATTCTGCCTGTTGCTCCATCACAAGGCACCCCACCGCAACTGGCAGCCGGCTCCCCGGCACGCCTCTCTTTTCGCAGATGCCGACCTCCCTCTGCCGGAAACCTTCGACGACGACTACAGCAGCCGCTCCAGCTCGGCTGTCCACGCCGACATGCGCATCGCCGATATGCCGGACTACGCAGGGGACGCGCCTGCAACTCTTACTGGGCGCGAGCGCAAGGTCTACCACTATCAGCGTTTCATCAAGGATTACCTGCGCACCGTCGCTGCAGTGGACGAAAGCATCGGGCGGGTGCTGCAGTTTCTGGAAGCATCCGGCCTGGCGGAGAATACGCTGGTGGTCTACACATCAGACAACGGTTTCTTCCTGGGGGACCACGGCTGGTACGACAAGCGATTCATGTATGAACAGTCCCTTCGAGTCCCGCTCATCGTGCGTTTTCCCGGTGTGGCGCGGCGCGGAATACATTGCGGTGCCTTCGTCCTGAACACGGATCTTGCTCCGACACTTCTTGATGCTGCCGGACTGCGGCCGCCGGATGATCTGCACGGCCGGAGCCTGATGCCCCTGCTGAGAGGACAGCAGCCGGTGGACTGGCGGACCGCGATGTATTACCACTACTACGAGTATCCTCAATCTCACCGCGTGCGCCCGCACCGTGGAGTCCGCACGGGAAGCTATAAGTTGATCCATTTCTACACAGTGGATGAGTGGGAGATGTACGATTTGCAGCGCGATTCGAACGAACTGCAGAACATCTACGGCAATCCGCGCTATGCCTACACTCAGAAGGGCCTTATGGCGGAAATGGAGCGCCTGAGCGCGGATCTTCACGTGCCAGCGAAGTGGTGAGGAAGAACCGGGTCACCCCCGGCATAGAGCACGCCCTGGAAGCAGTTTTGACGGGAAGATGAAAGAAGGCCGCCTTC
>CALCJH010000314.1 GCA_937967775.1 uncultured bacterium
GCGGCCAACTCGTCCCGCAGTTCGCCGTCGCGTGAGCGCCACCCCTCGATCTCGCTGTTCAGCGTCTGCACGCGGGAGACCAGCAGCCCAACCTCGATCTCCCGGAGCCGGGTGGTCAGCTCACGGTAGCGGATGGCCTTCTCCGCCTGCCCCGCGAGAGGCTCCATCTGCGCCTGGAGCTCGTTCATAATGTCGTCCACGCGCGAGAGGTTCTCGCGGGTGCGCTCCAACTTGCGGCAGGTCTCGTTGCGGCGGTGACGGTACTTCTTGACGCCTGCAGCCTCCTCCAGCAGCTCCCGGCGGTCCTCCGGTTTGCCGGTCAGCAGAGCATCCACCTCGCCCTGGCTGATCATGGAGTACGCCCCGCCCCCCGCGCCGGAGTCCAGGAACAGCTCATAAATGTCGCGCAGACGGCAGGGGACTTTGTTGATGAAGTATTCGCTATCGCCGGAGCGGAAGGCGCGCCGGGTTATGGTCACCTCGGAGAAGCCAATGGGCAGCCTGCCGCTGGAGTTGTCCAGTGTGAGAGTGACTTCGGCCAGCCCCACCGGCTTTCGGGCGGCGCTGCCGTTGAAGATGACGTCCTCAGTGCGGGTGGCGCGCAGGTTGCGGACGTTGGTCTCGCCCATCACCCACGCGATGGCGTCGGAGATGTTGCTCTTGCCCGAGCCGTTCGGCCCGACGACCGCCGTGATCCCCGGCGTGAATTCGATCTCCGTGGTATCCGCGAAGGTCTTGAACCCGCGGATCTGTATCTTCTTCAGTCTCAAGGTCGCCTTCCGGCCTCCTACCTGAAGGCTTGAGCGGAACGGCTTTCCGCCTTTACCAGCCCTCCACGGGGATGCCAAGCTCTTTCAGCCTGGCGCGATATGCCTCGACATCTTGCCGGCGGACCACATCCACGCCGGTGTCAACGGAGCCGTCTTTCGCGCCTGTCTCCCTGAGCGCGTCCTCCGGCCCCTTCTTAATGACGAGCGCAAGCAGCTCCAGGCCTTTTTTGCCCATCAGATACGGACGCTGCCCCACGGCAGCGTCTATCATCCCGGATTTTAGCATATTCATGTGCTCCGCAGTCGTATCGAAGCACACCACCCGGATCTTCCCCTGCTTTCCTGCGCTCTTGACCGCGTTCGCGCACGCCGGACCGTTCAGGGCATATACTCCGAAGAACGCCGCAAGGTCCGGCTCCGCGGCGATCTTGGCCTTGGCCTTCTGCTCCGCCACCGCCCGGTCCTCGTTGTCCACAAGGATCTCAGGGAGCACGGTGATGCCCGGGTAATCCTTCGCCAGCACCTCTTTGAACCCTCGGATCCGTTCCAGGGAGTTGGACGCCGTGAGTGACCCCGTGGCGATGCAGACTTTTCCCTTTCCCTTCAGCAGGTCGCCCAGCACGCGCGCGGCCACCTTGCCCGCCTCATAGTTGTCGGTGCCCACGTAGGCCAGCCGCCCGCTGTCCGGGGCGTCTGTATCCATGGCCACGCAGGGGATGTTGCGCGCCGTGGCGTCCTTGATGGCCGGCCCCACCGTCTCCGGATCCGATGCGGCGAACAGGATGCCGGAAACCCCCACGGCCACCCAGCTCTTGATCTTCTCGGCCTGCTTCCGGGCGTCTTCCTTGGTGGGGACGTAGAATTCCACCTGAATGCCCTGAGGCTCAGCGGCGTCGCGCATGCCCTTCTCCACCTGGTCCCAGAACGGATGGATGGACTTGCCGAGCCCTCCGATGACCGTGCCGGATCCTCCTCCGGAAGCCGCAGGCGGCGCTGCCTCCCGCGCACAACCGCTTACCATCAGACCCGCCGCAGCCAGAACCGCTAACATCCGGACTTGAAGCATCTTCTTCGAAGCTCCCTTCGCGACCGCCGGGGCACAGCCGCCCCCGCTTCTTTTGGCGGAAAGTTCCCCAGCAGCAGGTTCTATCCCTGCTCGCGCCGCCCGGGAGCGCGCTCCCGGCGTCTGCGGCGCAGGCTGTCCAACGTCACCGCCAGCACCACCACGGCGCCCGTGCTGATGGATTGCCACCACGCCTCCACGCGGATATAGGTGAGCCCCAGAGGGAGCAGGCTCATGATGGCCGCCCCCAACACGGTGCCCGGCACCGTCCCCACTCCGCCCATCAGGCTGGTGCCGCCGATCACCACTGCGGCGATGGCCGTAAGTTCGTACGCCAGGCCGGCCTTCGGGTCGCCGATGGTGACGCTGGAAGCGTACAGCACGCCCGCCAGGGACGCGGCTGCGGCGCTCGCGGCATAGCAGAACGCCCGGACCCTCTCCACATTGACCCCCGACAGGCGGGCGGCCTCCGCATTGCCGCCCACGGCGTAGATCTGCCGCCCCAGGCAGGTCTTTTGAGCCAGCAGATGGGCAGCCACTGCAATGACCGCGAAGATCACTCCGGCCACGGGCAGGAACGGCAGTCCGGGAACGTGGGCCGAGCCGTTCGCGCCGATGGCGTTGAACTCCTCCGGCAGCCCGCTGATGGTGCTTCCCCGCGTGATCAGCTCCGCCACACCGCGTGCGATGATAAGCGTCCCCAGCGTGATAATGAACGGCGGCACGCCCAGCCGGTTGATGTAGAACGCATGTCCCAGGCCGATCAACGCCCCGGCAACCAATGTGGCCCCCACCGCAATAGCAACCGCGGGGACCGGGCTCACACCGCCCGCCACCAGCGCCTTGACCGCCAGCGCCGAGAGAACCCCGGTCAGTGCGATGAGCGACCCCGGCGAGAGGTCTATCCCACCCGTCAGAACCACCAGCATCTCGCCGATGGCAAGAATGCCGTAGAGCGATAGGGAGAACAGCCAGAGGTTCAGCGAGTAAGACTGAAAAAACGCCTTCGGGTTCAGGGCCGCGACCACACCGACCATCACCACAAGCGCCAGGAAGATGCCGGATTCCGGCCTGCCAGTCAGAGTGAATTGCCTGCGGGACTGAACGCGCACGGGAATGCTAGCGGCCTCCCCCCATCATCTTCACCACCACGAACCCGCCGATCAGGAGGGCCACAAACACGAGGGACAGAATGTCGAAATACTTCTCGATGAAACGCTGCACCGGCTCACCGAAGAGCCGCAACAGCCCGGCCACCAGGAAGAACCGCCCGGCGCGTCCCACCACCGAGCCCGCCAGCAGCGTCGGCAGTGGGATCTGGAATACCCCTCCAGCGATGGTGAACACCTTGAACGGAATGGGAGTGAACGCGGCTGTGAAGACGGCGGCGAAGGCGTTCTCCGAATACTTCTGCCCCACCGTCTCCATCGCAGCGTGAAGGTCATAGAAGTCCACGATCCGCACGCCCACCGTCTCGTAGAACGCAAGCCCGATACAATAGCCGAGCACAGCGCCCGCCACCGATCCGGCGGTGCAGATGAGAGCCGTCAACCACCACCGCCGGGGGGCGGCCAGGGCCATCGGAATAAGCAGAACGTCGGGGGGGATGGGGAAGAAGGAGCTTTCCGCGAAGGCGATCCCGAACAGCGCCCACGGGGCCTGGCGCGTACGCGACCATCCGATGGTCCAGTCATACAGTGCGCGCATCGCGCGCGAAGGCGCAGTAGCCAGCCGCTTCAGCAAATGCTCAATCCTTCCTCTCCGTGGACTCTGCAGGATATCCCGCGCATCCGCCGTCCATCAAGAGCCCGTGCCCCGCTCCGCTGTCACCTTTTGATAGACCTCCAGAACCTTGCGGGCCATCCCGTCCACGGTGAGGGTGGCAGCGAAATCCCGGGCAGCGCGCGAGAATGCCTCCCTGCGCTCCCGGTCGTCCAGCAGCTCCAGCGCCGCAGCTGCGAACTCCTGCGCATCCGGCCGCACCAGCAGACCGGTCTCGCCGTGCCGGACGAACTCCGGCGTTCCTCCCGCGTCCACCGCCACGCACGGCAAGCCGTGAAGAGCGGCCTCACCCACCACCAGTCCCTGGGTCTCGGTGGCTGAGGGGAAGAGGAACAGATC
>CALCJH010000315.1 GCA_937967775.1 uncultured bacterium
AATGACCCGCTTGGCGCGCGGGGTCAGCTGCATATCCTGGCCCAGGCGGCCATCGCCGCGGGAGACCTGTCGCTCCACTTCGGCCCGGATGCGGCTCAGCGAGACGCCAAGCCGGTCCAGGATCCGCGCGGCCACACTGTCGTTCTCACGTACCAGCCCCAGAAGCAGATGCTCCGTGCTGACGTAGTTCTCGCCAAGCCGGTTGGCCTCTTCCTGGGCGAAAAAGACCACGCGCCGGGCGCGTTCCGTAAACCGCTGCCACATAGACTATCGGACCTCCTCCCCTGGCCGGTTGCCTCCAGACACTTTAGATTATACCTCTTTCATTCCGCGAACCGGGGCGCACCGGGACGCTCCGGTCATCTCTTCTCTTACCACCTGTTTCGGTCTTCCGGGCTTCTCGCGAGAGACCCCGCGCCGCAAGACTTTCACAGGTCTCACTTACTCAGACAGGACGCCCGCCTGCGGGGTTCCTGTTGGGATCGCCGCCACCCGCACGGGCATTGGTGGAACAGAAGAGCCGCGGAATCTGACTTCCGCGGCTGCTGGACTGTGCGGGATCTTGCCGTCTTTCAGTGCCGGACTCCGCCTCACCCGACACCCGTCGCGGCTGTCGCGTTTTCACCATAGATAGGAACGCCGGATGTCGCGGTCAGTTCCCTGAAAGCCTCCATTAACGAGCGTGTGACCGGCCCCGGGTGTCCTTCGCCGATGACCCTGCCGTCCACCGTCCGCACTGGGATGACCTCCGCCGCCGTCCCCGTCAGGAAGCACTCGTCGGCGGTATACACATCGAATAGTGTAAAGATGTCCTCGCGGACCGTCAGACCTTGCTCGCGGGCCAGCTCGATGACCGTATTTCGCGTGATGCCCAGAAGGATACCTGCCCAGGACGGGGGAGTAATGATCTCCCCCCTCCGGACGATGAAGATATTGTCTCCCGTGCATTCGGCCACGTAGCCCTGCGTGTTGAGCATCAACCCTTCGCCCGCATTGACGCGGTTGGCTTCGATCTTCGCCTGGATGTTGGCAACATACTTGCCCAGACTCTTGATGCGCGGTTCCACCGTCTGCGGAAGCGGGATGCGGGTGGAGACCGTCATGACGTCCAGGCCGTTCTCGTACATCGAGCGAGGATACAGGCTCAGGGCGTCGTTCATCACCACCACGGTTGCCGGTCCGTTGATGTTACGGGGATCCAGCCCCAGGGAAACGCCCCGGCTGACCGTGATGCGGTTGTAGCCGTCCTTCACGCCATTCCTGCGGGACAGGTCCAGAATCGCTGCCCGCAGCTCATCGCGGCTCATGCCGATCTCGATCATCAGCGCCTTGGCGCTGAAGTATAGCCGCTCCAGATGCTCATCCAGCTTGAAGATGCGCCCGTTGTATGTGCGGATGCCCTCGAAGACGCCGTCGCCGTAAAGGAACCCGTGGTCGTAGACGGAGACCTTGCCCTCGTCGTGCGGGACGACCTCTCCGTTGAGGAAGATGAAGTTGCCCATGTGGTCCGGTCTGCTCCTGAACAGGGTAAATCCGAGTATAGCATAGCCCCCCGGCCGCGGCAAACCGGCGCGCCCGCCCCCTTCAGGGCTCTCGTGGTCCGGGCCTGTTCCTGCCGGGCACTCCGGGGCGGGTCATCTCTCCGGCGGAAAGAATGACGTCCAGTTCCTCTGCGGAGAGCAGCCCTGTCTCCAGCGCCACCTCCCGGACAGTGCGCCCGGATGCCAGGGCTTCCCGCGCGATGGCCGTGGCCTTCTCGTAACCGATATGTCCTACAAGCGCCGTGGCCAGACCGAGCGAGTTCTCGGCCAGCTGGCGGCACCGCTGCTCATCCGCCTCGATTCCCGCCACGCATTTCGTGGCGAGAAGGTCTGCCGCACCGCGCAGAAGATCAAAGCTCTTCAGCAGGTTGTGGGCGATGCATGGCAGAAAGGCGTTCAGCTCCAGCTGTCCATTCTGCGCCGCCAGCGTCACGGCCAGGTCGCACGCCTGAATCTGGAACGCCGCCTGAGCCACCGCCTCCGGCACGACCGGATTCACCTTGCCCGGCATGATGGATGAGCCTGCCTGAAGCTCCGGCAGGCGGATCTCCGCAAATCCCGCCCGCGGGCCGCTGGAGAGCAGACGCAGATCCGCACTGATCTTGGCCAGATTCACCGCGGCGGAGCGGATCAGGCCGGAGACCTCCACAAAGACGTCACAGTTCTGCGTGACGTCTATCATGTTCTCCGCTCGCGCAAGGGGCAGTCCGGAGATCTCCCGCAGAATGTCCGAAGCCACATAAAGGAAGCGCAGATCGGCGTTCAGGCCGGTGCCCACCGCCGTCCCGCCCAGATTGATCTGCCGCAGCCGCTCCCCCACGTTGTACAGCCGCCACCAGTCGCGCTTGACCGCCTGGGCCCATGCCGCGAACTCCTGACCCAGCGTCACAGGGACGGCATCCTGCATCTCAGTCCGGCCGATCTTCAACACACCGGCGAACTCGGTCTCCTTGGCCTGTAGAGTCCCCTGCAGGCGGTTCATCGCGCCGGTGGCCTCCTGCAGCAGACGCAACGATGCCACACGAACCGCCGTGGGGAAGACGTCGTTGGTGGACTGCGAGAGGTTCACATGGTCCAGGGGGTGGACCAGCGAGTAGTCGCCCTTGGTGCCGCCCAGAAGCTCGATGGCCCGGTTGGCCAGCACCTCGTTTGCGTTCATATTGGCTGAGGTCCCCGCCCCGCCCTGAAGCGCATCCGTCAGAAACTGGTCCCGGAGTTCCCCCGCCGCCACCTCGTCCGCGGCGCGGCAGATGGCGTCGGCGATCTCCGGCTTCAGGAGCCCGGCGCGGCGATTGGCCAGGGCGCATGCTTTCTTCACCAGAGCCAGTGCACGGATCAGCTCCGGGTGAAGTCCTTCTCCCGCCAGATGGAAGTTCCCGGCGGCCCTGACGGTATGGATGCCGTAATACGCCTCCGCCGGGATCTGCATCTCTCCCAGCAGATCGTGTTCCCTGCGTAGGGCAGGATGAGCGTCCGGGTCCATCCGCTATTTCTGCTCCTCCGACGGCCCCGCGACCAGCCTGGTCTCGCGGGTCTCCTGCAGCACCACAGGCATCTCCTGCCCTTTCGGACCACGCAGCGGGATCTGGATGGTTCGCGAGGATTTCTCGGAGTGCACGATCATTGTCTCCGGGTCCACTAGGCGCTCACCGGACCCGCTGATGCTGAATCCGGGCACTTCGGACACCGGGCGCGGCCTCAGGCGCAGGCGGACCGTGTCGCGGGCAAGGTCATTGGCCTGCGCCTGGAGCTTGCCTGTGTCCGTCCCGAACGTGAACTTCAGGCGGGCAAGCTTCCTGTCGCCCTGCTGGTGCCATCCGGTGAACACGGTCACCACATAATACCTGGCCTGCCGACCATCCGGCAGCGGGGTGACGCCCTCGCTTACCCACCCCGTGCCGGGCTCCGCCGGAAGTCCGATGGCGTCTCCGATGCGCGCCCTCCAGGCGCTGGTCTCCTTCTCCTGCAGCACTTTCTCGCCCAGCGTGGCGGGCAAAGACCGGGCCATCTCCTTTGGCGCAACGCGCAGGGCTGCGTCCAGGACGCTGCCGTAGCCCTCAATACTCTGCAGCCTTCCCTCCATATCCAGGCGATACGTTACCCGGGTGGTGTTCACCACCTGCTGCACCGGATCCGCCACGGGCTTGCCGGCGCGCGTCATCTCGAACCCGGACGGGTCAGCCACCACCACGTAGCCAGTGTCTGAGCGGGTCACCGAATACCGGATGCGAACTTTCAGGGTCTCCTCGTCCGGGTCCAGGCCCGCGGCCAGCAGCGTCCGCCGGGATGTGGATTCCTCTGTCCACGTCGTGCCGTTTGCGGGCGCGAAGCGGAACACTGGCTGCGTGTTCTCTTCCGCGGCAGCTGGCTGGCAAGCGCCGAGCGCCGCCGCAATCAGCAGACTGGCAGTCAGTGCGCCCATCTTGAGCTGGTATGGCGCTATCATCGAACGGCCCTCCGTCCAGGGGAAAACGAATGTATGTCCGTCATCGCAATCCAACTTGTTTGAGTGTTCGATAGCTGGGCAGGGTTTTTCATTCTCCAAAGACACGGTGTGAGGGATTGCCCGAGGGACTTCTCACTCCCTTTCCCCGCCACGCATGCCATAATGATGCTTGATGCCCCGTCCACGGACTGGCGGCGCGCTCGCGGCGCCGGCTCCGTTCCCATAGCTGTGGAGGATCTGGCTTGCTGAAGACGCGTCTTGTCCCTCTCACCGCCGCGACTGCCGCGGTGCTTTTCTTCGTCGCCTTCTCGCGCTTCGCCCTTGCGTCCAAAGTCCCGCCGGAGGATGCCGCGCGCATCATGCCTGTCTCACAGGTTCGCGCGGGGATGCAGGGCTATGGCCTTACCGTGTTCAAGGGAGCGCGCGTCGAGCGCTTCGATGTGAAGGTTCTGGGAGTGATGCCCGGGATGAACATGGGACGCCCGCTCATCCTGGTGCGCATCGGAGGAGGCGAGCTGGACCGCAGACCCATCAACATCGCCGAAGGGATGAGCGGAAGCCCGGTTTACGTTCAGGGGAAGATTATCGGAGCCATCGCATTCGCCGGAAGTTTCGCCCGTGAGCCCATCGGGCTGGTGACACCCATCGAGGATATGCTGGCGGCCTGGGATCCTTCTCTGCCGAAATCGCCTCCGGGGATGGACGAGCCCCGTCCGCTTCCCGCGAGCATTCCTGTAGGTCAGGGCCGAATCCGGGCGTTCGGCATCACCACCGATCCGAAGCGCGCTTCCTCTGGCGGTGCGGACGGCACCGCCTGGTTCCGGCCGCTGACCGGCACAGTGACGGTCTCCGGCTTTTCGCCACGCACCCTGTCGCTTCTAAGCGCGGAGCTCGCCGGCATTTCCCTGCAGGTGCGTGAGGGACCCGGCCGGATGGATCGCGACCCCCTGCCTCTCAAGGAGGGATCGGCGGTGGGCTTCTCCCTGGTCACCGGGGATGTTGATGTCACAGCGGTGGGCACGGTCACCTACCGTAGAGGCGACCGGATCCTGGCCTTCGGACACCCGTTCCTGCAGATCGGGCCTCTTGAGGCGCCGATGTGCACCGCGTGGGTGCACGACGTATTTACCAGCTATCTCTCATCCTTCAAGCTGGCCTCCCCGGTGAACTTTGTGGGCGCTTCCACCCACGATCTGCCCTTTGCGGTCTCCGCCAGGGTAGGGCATCGCCCGGCGATGGTGCCCGTTGAGGTGACCATGCGCAGCGGAGAAAGGGGGGCCGTCCGCCGGTTCCGGGCCTCGGTGGTGCGCCATCCGCTGGTGACCCATCTGTTCACGCGAATGGTCGCACTGGAGGCTCTCAGCCGTCTGAGGCCCTATCCCGGCGAGGGGATGGCCGTGGTCCGCACCACGGTGAAGCCGGAGGGGCTGGATGCCGTGGAACGGACCAATCTGTTCTTCAGCGAGGCGGATGTGACCTCTTCGGCGCTGGAGGATCTCAACGCCATCATCGCACTGCTGCAGGGGAACCGGTTCGCGCCTGTGCTGCCGGAGCGGGTGTCGCTGGAGGTCACTCTGTACGACACGCGGCAGACGGCGGAGGTGGAACGGGTCTTCACGGACCGCTCCACCTTCCGGCCGGGCGAGTCCGTCAGGGTGCACGTGCAGCTTCGTCCTTACCGCTCAGAGCCGGTGGTCCGCACGCTGGAAGTACAGATCCCCGAAAATGCGCTGGACGGACGGGCTGTTGTCGTGGTCCAGGGGGGCGGCTCAGGTCTCGGCCGGAGCGCCTCCGGCCCCGCGGTTTCGCAGACGGCTCCGCCTTCCAGCGCCCTGGAGGACATCCGCAACGCGGTCAGCGTAGGGCAGATGCTTCAGCGCTTCCGTCAGCTGGATACCAACAACAGTCTGGTGGCGCGTATCATCCTTCCCAGCGCATCGTTCACGCTGAACGGTGAGCGCCTCATCGGTCTGTCGCCCGTGATGGAGGAGGCGCTCCAGACAGCCGGGGGGACCGGGCTCCGCCTGGTGCGTGACGAGGCGAAGACAGTGCAGCCCACCGGGTGGGTGGTGCAGGGGTCGCAGATGCTGCCCATCACCATCCAGCGCAAAAGCCTGCTGGAGAAGGCTCCGACCGCGGCGGCTGCCACCTTGCCTGCAGCCAGGACGGCTCCGTCCGCTTCGCAGGAATCGTCCAGCATGGAGGAATCCTCCTCCGCGAGCGACACCGGCGAAGCGGCTGTGTGGCGCTTCATGTCTGAAGGTTCCCAGGATGAGGCGGCCGCGCCCCCGTCCGAAGGGGAACCCGGGGCCGAAGCTACAGAGGAAGCGGCTGAGGATGCTTCGGACACAACCACTTCGTCCGAGCCTGCCTCGCAAAAGCCCGCGGAAGAGGACACGGCGAAGAAGATTTCCCGTGCGCCCGCTAAGGACACAACCCCCGGACCTTCGCTTTCAGATGTGGGCCGCAAGACGCGCACCTGGCTGCAGCACTCGCGTGAGGATTTCCTGAAAGGGGAGAGCGAGGGCGTGGCAGTGAGTTCCCGCGGCGAACTCACGCCGGGGTATGCTTTCCGCCGGCTGACCGCCTTGGCGGACGCGTTTATCTGGGCTGTCGGCTGGCTCCCGGACGGCAGCATCGTCGCCGCTGCGGGTACCGGAGGCCAGGTCCGGAAGATCTCGCCGGAGGGCGAGGCCACTGTTCTTGCGTCGCTCGGGCCTGTCGTGCCGGCCTGTCTTGCGGTGGACGGAGAGTCCTTGTGGGTGGGAACAGCGCCGGATGGGGGCATCTGGCTGATCGAAAACGGCCAGCACCGGCGCGTTGCCAGCCTTCCCTGGGTTCATCCCGCCGCCCTGCTGACGGCCGGTGATGGCGGAGTTTTTGTGGGAGGAGGCGGGAGCGGGCGCATCTGGAAGGTGGAGCGTGATGGTTCCGTGCGCGTGGTGGCGGATACCGGTCAGGCTCATGTCACGGCTCTGGCACGCGGCCAGTGTGATGTCTTCTTTGCGGCCACTTCGTCCCCGGGCGCAGTCTGGCGCATCGAAAGCGGGAACGTCCGTGCCCTTTTCCGTGCGGCCGAGGACTACGTCTGCTCGCTCGCAATCGGTCCGGACGGCTCGGTCTACGCCGCCACCGGCCCGCGCGGCAAGATCTACCGGCTCCGGGACGGCGCGGCTCCTGTCACGCTGGTGGAGAAGCTTTCAGGAGCCTACGCCGCTCTGAGCGCTGCGAAAGACGGCAAAGTGCTGGCCTGCGACGGGTCATCGCTGCACGTGTTCTTGCCGGATGACACTGTCCTGACATCCCGAAGCCGGCAGCCTTTCGAGAGTTACTCATCCGCCATAGCTGTGGATGGCCGCATAGTCATCGGGACAGCGTCCGGCGGAGCAGTGTGGCTGGCGGAGGCGGCCCCGGCCGGCTGGTTCGAATCGGCCATCCATGATGCGGAGCGCCCGGCGGACTGGGGCAGCGTGCGCCTGGCCACCGGGCAGGGTGGGCCTGTCCGATTGAAAATCAGGACCGGCAACACGGACCGCCCGGGCGCAGGCTGGAGTCCCTGGCGCGATGTGACGGACTCGCTGCTCGTGGGGGCAACAGGGACACGGTATCTGCAGTACCGGCTGGAGTTTTCCTCTGGACAGGATGCGCAGGCTGTGCGGGAGGTTGAGTTCAGTTATCTGCCCGCAAACCGCCCGCCGACGGTAAAACTGACCAGTCCCGAGCCGGGAGCCTTCTGGAGCGGCGAAAAAGAGATCCGCTGGAGCGGCTCGGACCCTGACAAAGATCGTCTGACGTATCAGGTCCTCCTGTCGGCGGACGGCGGCCGGACCTGGAAGCCGCTGGAGAAAGCCGTCGCCGATGACGGCAAGTCGAAGTCCGAAGACGGGTCCGGCGGAGGCGATCGGCCGCTTTCCGACGAAGACCTGGAGCGCCAGATGCGAGAGGAGCTGGATCGCCACCCGGATCTCCCGGAGAGCGTCAAAAAACAGATGTGGGAGTCGCGCGCGGCATTCATCGCGAAAGCCCGCGAACGCGAGAAGGCGAGCGAGGCCCGGCGCCGCGACGGGTCCGGGAGCGCCGGTGAAACGGACAGTGTGGCAAAAACCGGCGACAGCTCGCGCAAATGGGACACGCGCAAGGTGTCGGACGGCGAGTATCTGCTGAAGGTGGTCGCCAGTGACGAGCTCTCCAACGGCAGTCGGGCTCTGACGGCCGAGGCCGTTTCGGGTCCGCTGCGGATCTGCAACACCCGGCCCGAGGTCATCGTGTTTGCGGCCAGCGCGGAGTTCGTGGACGGCAGGCTGCGCAGGCTGGAAGGGCGCGCGGACGGCAGGAGCGCGCCAGTGGCCGCGGTGGAGTATCGCCTGGACGGCAAAGGCGAGTGGGCCACCGCCGAACCCTCCGACGGCGTCTTCGATCAGGAGCGGGAGTATTTCGTCATCAACATCCGGGAAGCGGCTCCCGGAAAACGATCGGTCGAGGTTCGCGTGAAGGATGCGGCGGGCAATACAGCGTCCGTCAGCCGGGAGGTCGGCCCGCGGGAGGATGGCGGCTCCACGCGACGCTGACGGCTGCGGTTTCTACCAGTCCTCGACTGGCTGGCCGCCCCGCTGCTGCTCCAGCATCCGGCGCAGAAGCTCCAGATTGCGAGGGATGGTCTCGTCGGAGGGGTCCATCTCCCGCGCCTGCTGCATCACCCGGATGGCGTCTTCATAGAGCCCCAGCCGCCGGTAGGTGTGCGCAAGCGTCTTCCATCCTTCCACGGGGGCTCCTCGCAGGCAGGCGTGGGATAGCCAGAGGGCGGCGCGGACATAATCGCGCCGGCCGGACCAGTGCTGTCCGGCCTCAAGATAGGGCTCCCAGCTGTCCGGCGCAGCCAGCACAGCCTGGCGGAAAGTCTCCTGAGCCTCGTCGTCGCGGCCGGAGCTCCAGAGGAGCCAGGCCGTCAGGAACCGGGGCTGCATGTCCGAAGGGTCGTAGGCGGTCATCACGCGGAACGCCTGAATGCTGCGGAGGTAGGAGCCCTCGTGGAACCACTCGTCCGACCGCGCCCCCAGACGCTCCATGATGTTCCGGACGATCAGCCCCGCGTTTCCATACCATTCGTCCCGTGCCTCTCCGGCAGCCAGGACGGGCGAGGCGGCGCAGATTAGAAGGGCGCAGATCAGGGCTTTCATATGTTCATCATGAAGCTGGACTGGGCGTCCGCCTGCAACTGGATGTCCACCAGGTCCTGCAGAGTCAGGCCGTCGGCCAGCTCCGTCACTGCGTCCGCCAGGCGTTTCCAGAAGGTGTGAACGCCGAAGGAGGCATCGTGCTCGCAAGGGCCTTCGGACTCCGCCGTCACGCAGGCTACCGGCACCAGAGGTCCCGACAGCGTTCGCAGCACATCGCCCACAGTGATGGCGGATGGCGGAGCGGCCAGAAGATAGCCTCCGGCGGCGCCCCGGACGCTTCGCACCAGCCCGCCGCGCCGGAGCGCCCCCAGCAGCTGCTCCAGAAACTGCTCCGGAATGCCCTGGCGGATGGCGATCTCGCGGGACTGCACGGGTCCGCGCTCCACGTTCAGGGCCAGGTCCAGGGCTGCCCTCAGTCCATAATCCTCTCTGGCGGTGAAATTCATGGTGCTCCCGGCGGTGAAAAACGCAAAAAGTTGACTGCAAAGGTCAAGATTCC
>CALCJH010000316.1 GCA_937967775.1 uncultured bacterium
GCGTGTTCCGCCGTCTTCTGCAGCAGTGATTCCAGCGTCCCCCGGGTGGTCTCGAAAACGCAGTCGGTGGAATGGGCAATGGCCTTCTCTACCCCGTTCGCCCCCAGTGTCTGAAGAAGGCGCTCCAGCGAGAGGTCCGCCCCTCCCGCCGGCCAGGAGCCGAAGATCGTATATGTATCTATGATCCGCATCAGGTGTGCCTTCCCTTCCCCGGACGCTTACTGCACACGTGCGAGATCGGCCGCGCGCCGGAGCCTTCTGACCACCCGGTCCCTTCCCAGTGTTTCCAGAGCGGCAAACAGGGATGGACCCACCGTCTTGCCCGTGCAGGCGTAGCGGATGGGGTGAATGAGCGCTCCACCCTCCCGTCCCAGCTTCTCCCCCGCCTCCCGCACGCGGGCTTCAATGGCAGCATCGCTCCACTCGCAGTCTTTGAGCGCGTCCGCGATCCCTTCCAGGAACTGCGCCGCGCCCGGGTCCTGCAGCCACTTGCCGCCCTTCTCTTCGTATTCGAACTCGTCCGTGAAAAAGTAGCAGGCCAGCTCCACGATGTCGTGAAGGAAGGTCAGCCGGTCCTTCATCACCCGCACGACGCTTTCCAGATAGCCGTCCTGCAGCCCGCCGAAGCCCTTCTCCTCCAGCAGGGGCTTCACCCTCCTGGCCAGTTCCCCGTCGGGCAGCATCCGGATATGCTGCCGGTTCAGCCAGTCCAGCTTCTGGCGATCGAAGATGGCGGGATGGTTGACGATGCCCGGGATGTCGAACGCCTCGATCAACTCCTGTCTCGTCATCACCTCGCGGTTGTCCCCCGGGGACCAGCCCAGCAGGGCCAGGAAATTCAGCAGGGCGTCCGGAAGATAGCCCATCTGAGTGAATTCCCGGAACGACACCGCCCCGTGCCGCTTGGAAAGCTTGGACCGGTCCGGCCCCAGAATCAGGGCGGGATGGACGAACTGAGGCGGCTCCCAGCCGAAGGCGGCATAAAGCTGCACATGCTTGGGAGTGCTGGAGAGCCATTCGTCGCTGCGCACCACGTGCGTGATGCCCATAAGGTGATCGTCCACGACGTTCGCGAACTGATACGTGGGAAACCCGTCCGCTTTCAACATCACGAAGTCGTCTATCAACGCGTTCTCAAAGGAGAGCGTCCCGCGGACGTGGTCATGAAACTCCGTTACGCCGTCGAGCGGCATCGCGAAGCGGATGACGTGAGGTTCCCCAGGAGTGTGTCCCGGGGCTCCCTCCCGGCACCGCCGGTCGTATCCGGTGGGCAGCCCGGCTGCTTTCTGCTCCTCTCGCATCTGCGCCAGACGCTCAGGCGAGCACCAGCACCGGTAGGCCTTTCCCTCCCGGACAAGCTGCTCCGCCAGCTCACGATAGATCTCCAGACGTTGCGACTGGAAGAACGGCCCTTCGTCCCAATCGAGCCCCAGCCACTTCAGCCCGTCCTGGATCTCTTCCACGGATCCTTCCACGTAGCGCGTCCGGTCCGTGTCTTCGATGCGAAGGATGAACTGTCCCCCGTGATGGCGCGCCAGCAGCCAGGCGAAGGCCGCCGTGCGGGCGTTCCCGATGTGCATGCTGCCCGTCGGGCTGGGTGCGAAGCGGGTGCGTAGCGTGCTCACCGCCGCTCCTCCCGTCTGCCCGGCGCGCGAAGGGGCGCGCTGCGCGCGCCCCCGCACCTTCCCCGCCTCTTAGTACTCCTTGACCACATACTTCCTCTTGGACTTCTGGAATCCCTGATCTTTCTTCTTCGGGTCGAACACCCAGAGTCCCGTCCTCGGCTGACGCGTGAAGCAGGGATAACCGCTCAGGATGGACGCCACCAGCATCCGGGAGACCCGGCGGATAAGGTTCACCTCCACGAAGAGATGCGGGTAGCTCATCCCGGAACTCTGACGCTCCAGCAGGCGGCACATCACCTCGAACGTGGGCAGACGCTCGTTGTCGGCTTCGTCTTTGAGCTGAAGCAGCTCAAGCAACCGGGCCGGGGCAACGGCGGTCATCTCGTCCGTCTCTCCGGAGTAGTCCAGGTCGAAGACGTCCCAGTCCTCCGTCGCGTTCAGATGGAACAGCCCTCCGGCAATGGGCAGCCCCAGCGCCTCGTACAGCGGCCCCAGCCCGTAGATCAGCCGCGTGTCCAGGTTCACCCATACCTCGTAGGTATTCCCGTCGTGGCGGATGCTGATCTGCTGAACGGCCGGCTCCGGCGCGAACAGCCCTTCCGGAAGCTGCGCCAGCGGGAATGTCCCCTCCTGTTTGTGGTGATACTTCAGCACGCAGTCTGCGCGCATCGGGCGCTTCTCGGGGCGCTCCGGCGGATCCTCGTCCCCCACGTCCTGGACGATGGGCAGGTGGATCTCCTTCGCCAGCGAGCTCTCCAGCCCGGCCGGTTCCATCTCCAGGTCGAAGCGCTCTCCGTCCGGGGTGGCGAAGTCATACTCTGGGATAATCAGGGAAGCGGGGATCTCCAGCACGTGCCCGGGGATCGCCCCCGCTGGCGCAAAGCGACCGGCTCCCAACCAGAGAACCTGTATGTCGTGGCGCAGATGCTCGACGATGCTCTTCTCTGTCGGCTCGTAGGCCTTCTCGCCCTTCTCCAGCTCGAACGTCTGCAGGATCAGGTCCTCGATGCGGCAGACGTCTCCCTTCTCCAGGATGGCCCGGCGCATCTCGGCGATGTCGCTTTCCGTGACCTCGGGAGGAGCCTCCTCCGCCTCTTCTTCTTCCTCCACCTCCTCCGCCAGAGAAGCCTCCAGCGCCTTCAGCGCATTCAGCAGCTCTTTCTCGCGGTCCCTCCGGTAGAGCACCAGGGATGAGGACATCGCTACTTCCTCATCCTGCCACAGGGCGGTGAGCATCTCGGCCGGGTCGAAATAGTCGCGCTGTGCCTCCCAGCCGAAGTATGCCGCCACCTTGAACGGCACGGGATCCTTACCTTCCAGTACCAACTGCACCGCTGCCGCGGCGGGGTCGGTCTCCCAGTCCAGCGCCGCTGCCGCTGGCCGGTAGTGTTCGATGAGCTCCTCATCCAGGAAGTTGTAGTAGATCACATCCTCCGGACGGTCATAGTCGGTGTCCAGCAGCCATCCGGACAATCCGAACTCGGTCTCTCCGACAATCGTGAAGTGGGAGGAGTCGCTTGCGAACTTCAGCACGGTCTCCGCCATCACTTCCGGGTCTCGTCCCAGGATCTTCCCCATCTCCCGTCCCAGGGTCTCCGCCGAGAGAGGCCGGCCGGCGCTCTTCACCAGAGATTCCAGTACCTCTTCGAACGGGTAGTCCGGCGCCTCCCATCGTCCCGCCAGGTCCCACTTGCGGTCCGATGTCTGCGTGAAGCGGGAGGAGGACTTCAGCGCGTGCTTAGCGAGCTTCAGCGTCACAGCCTTGTGATTGACTGCCGTCACCAGCTCGCCCGTCTTGCGTGGTCCGGTTTCCAGCAGGATGTCCGCCAGACGATCCTGCAGGACCGTCATCGGCAGGTCTTCCATAACAGCGCTCGGCGCTGCAGCAGTCTTGGGTGTCACCAGATTCTTCCTCCGAGTGTACTCGACCTATCCATCGTGGACGCAGGAGCGTATCAGACGCAACCTGCCGCCACGGCCTTCAGGTCGTGGTCGCCCGTCCCGACGACCTTCGCGCGCACGATCTCTCCAGGCCGGATGCCGCTTCCGGAAAGCTCCACCAGACCATCCACCTCGGGAGCGTCGCGCTCCGAGCGGCCCGTCATCCTTCCCGGTCCCGCCTGCGCTTCCACCAGCACCTCGATCTCCCTTCCCTCCAGCTCCCGCAGCCTCTCCCGCGAGATGCGACGCTGCGTCTCCATCAGCGCGGCCCGGCGCTCCTCCGCCACCTGCCGGGGCACGTCGCTATCCATCTCGAACGCCGGGGTCCCCTCTTCGTGCGAGTAGACGAACGCCCCGGCATGGTCGGGCCTGGCCGCCTCCAGGAACTTCAGGCAGTTCTCGAACTCCTCTTCGGTCTCTCCCGGGAATCCCAGCAGAAACGTGCTACGGATGGCGATGTGCGGGCAGCGTTCCCGGAGCTCTTCCACCAGCCGGAGATACTGCGCTGTGCTACCGGCCCGGCGCATCCTTTTCAGCATCCGGTCGTCTCCGTGCTGGAACGGCAGGTCAATGTAGGCCGCAAGATTCGGCACTTCTCCAAACAGCTCCACGATGGAGCGGTCCACGCGCCCGGGATGCGCATACATTATCCGCTGCCATCGCAGCCCCTCGATCTTTCCCAGCTCACGCACCAGGCGCGCCAGGTTCCACTCTCCTCGCGTTTCCCGGCCATAGAGAGTGGTGTCCTGGCCAACCAGCACAGCTTCCTTCAGACCCAGGTCCACCAGCATCCGCACCTCGTCCAGCAGCTTCTCCGCCGGACGGCTCCGCCAGCCTCCCCGGAAGGACGGGATGGCGCAGAAGGAGCAGGTATGGTCGCATCCCTCCCCGATGCGCAGATACGTCGTCCAGGGCGGAGTGGTCATCAGCCGGGCGCCGATCTCCTGCCACTCCGGCGGCGGAGGCGTGGAGACCACCGGCCGCTCGCCGCGAAACGTCGCGCGCAAATACTCGGGCAGTTCCTGGGTGTGACCCACTCCCACGATGGCGTCCACGTCGGGTATCTCTTCCGCCAGTCGGCCGGCATAACGCTGCGCTAGGCATCCGGCCACCAGAACCTTTTGGCAGCGTCCCCGCTTCTTGCGGCGGACGGCATCGCGGATGGCCGAAAGCGACTCCTCCTTCGCGGCGTCAATGAACGCGCAGGTATTCACCACCAGCACGTCTGCATCGTCCGGGTCGCCCACAAGCGTCCAGCCGTCCTGCGCCAAGACGGCCAGCATCTCCTCGGAGTCCACCTGATTCTTGGGGCAGCCCAGATGCACCAGACCCAGAGTCCGGGCCTGCCGCGCGGAGCCTCTATTCTTCGTCTTCATCGTAGTCCTGAGAGGAGGCGGTGGTTCCCTGGGGAAGGCCGAAGAGCTCGTCCATCTGAGCCGGCGACAGCAGCACCTCGCGGGGATTCGCTCCGTCCGCCGGCCCCACGATGCCTTGCTTCTCCATCGCGTCCACCAGCCGGGCGGCGCGCGTGTATCCTATGCGGAACCGCCTCTGGATCATGGATGTGGAGGCGCGGCCCTGACTGACCACCAACCGGACCGCCGGCTCGTAAAACTCGTCCCGGTAGGCCGCATCCTCCGCGTCGGCGAACTCCCCGTCGCCGCCCACGGACGGCTCCACCGGCTTCAGCGAGAACTCGGGGCGTCCCTGCTCCCGCAGGTGGTCCACCAGCCGCTTCACCTCCTGCTCCGACACATAAGCTCCCTGGATGCGGACGGGTTTGGGAGCGTCTATGGGACGGAAGAGCATATCCCCCTTGCCGATGAGCCTCTCCGCCCCATTCTGGTCCAAAATGGTCCGGCTGTCCACCTGCGAACTCACCGCAAAAGCGATGCGGCTGGCGATGTTCGCCTTGATGGTGCCCGTCACCACGTCCACGCTGGGGCGCTGAGTGGCAATAACCAGATGAATGCCCACCGCGCGTGCCAGCTGGGCGATGCGGCAGATGCTGGCCTCCACGTCCGCCGCCGCCTGCATCATCAGGTCCGCCAGCTCGTCAATGACGATGACAAGGTAGGGCAGACGGTCGCGCGGCCCCACAGATTCATTGTAGCTGGCGATGTTCCGCGTGCCCTTCGCGGCCAGCTTGTCGTAGCGGCGGTCCATCTCCTGGACTGCGGCCCGCAGGATCCCCGCGGCAGACTTCGCGTCCCGGATGACCGGCGCGCACAGATGCGGAATCCCGTCGAACAGGCTCAGCTCCACGCGCTTGGGATCTATCAGCACCAGCCGCAGGTCCCTTGGAGTGGTGCGAAGTAGCAGGCTGGAGATCAGCGAGTTGAGCATAATGCTCTTGCCCATATTCGTTGCGCCTGCCACCAGCAGGTGCGGCATGGAGCACAGGTCCGCCACCACCGGTTCGCCCGCCACATCCAGTCCCAGCGGGAACGCCAGCTTGGAGGGATGGTTCCGCAACTGCGGGGTTTCGATAACGTCCTTCAGTCCCACCAGACCCCGGTGCCGGTTGGGGACCTCCACACCGATGGCCGACTTGCCCGGGATGGGAGCCTCCACGCGCACGTTGATGGCGGCAAGCGACATGGCGATGTTGTCCGCCAGGCTGACGATCTTGTTTACCCGGATCCCGGCCGCAAGCTGGATCTCGTAGCGGGTCACCGTCGGCCCGTGGGCGATCTCCACAACGTTGGCGGTGATGTTGAACTCCTGCAGGGTCCGCTCGATGATCTCGACGTTCTGGCTCAGCTCCTCGGCGCTGCGTGCCGGTGTGGGCGGGGAGTCATCCAGCAGTGAAACTGGAGGCAGGACGAAGCCTTCGTCGTCGAACGCTTCGTCTGTGAAAGGGGACTCCTCCCGGCCATTGCCGGGAGCGCTCGAAGGCCGGGCGACCACCTCTCCTGCAGAGGCTGCTTCCTTCAGATCTTCCTCCAGAGCTTGCCGTCGGCTCTGGATGGCCCGCTCGATGAGTGCCTGGCGGTCTATCGCGGGTTCCGCCGCCGCTTGCGACGCGGACTCAGGTTCGGGTTCCTTGCGCTCCCCCTTCTCCTGCTGGCGGGTGGCGGTCTCCCGTCCGGATGGCTTCACGCTGGCGGGCTGCTCCTCCCGTCCGCGCCGCAAAAGCTGCCCCAGCATCGAGAAGACCGGAATGTCCGTGATGACGATGACCGCTGCCAGCGCCAGCCCGCCCAGAAGGGCCAGTGCGCTGGTCCTCCCCAGCGCCACCAATAGGAAGTAGGAAAGCCCCGCCCCCAGATATCCGCCTCCCTGCGCCATCGCCTCCGGGGAGAACACTCTCTCGGCGGTCGGCGGCCCTTGCAGGTTGGCCACGTGCAGCCAGCTTATGGCGATCAACCAGAGTGCCACCGCCGCGAAGGTCCTTCGCGTAAAGCGGACCCTCAGGCCTCCGAACAGCAGCATGGCCCCCACGATGAATGCCAGCACGGGCACGATATACGCCCCCGCACCAGAGATCAGACGCAGCGCGTGCGCCAGATCCCGGCCGATCTCTCCCGTCTCCTCCGCAGGTGATGCCAGGCTCACCAGGCTGATGACGCCCAGCGTGAGCACCAGGATTCCTGCGATGTCGCAGGCCAGCGGGGAGAAGCCCGGCTGCGAGGTTTTTCTGGACGACGACTTCCGCATAAGCCCAACCGCCTGAGTATACCACAGATGCTCAGGGCCCCGTCGCTGCCCTGCCGTCTCTGAGGAACGTCGCCGCGCCCTGCCATAATGAGACTGGTGTGGCCCCGGCCTGCAGGCCCTCTGAGAAGAATGGTGAGTGGGAAGACTGGCGTCGGGCGCCGCAGCGCGGAACTATGTCGCAAGATAAACAGACAAACACGCTGCCCACGGTCCTCATTGTAGACGACACAGAAGAGATCAGAAGACTGGTCCGGATCGGCCTGAAGTCCTCAGGCTACAACACAGTGGAAGCCTCCTCTGGCCCGGAAGCGCTCTTCGTCATCGAGACCGTCCGCCCGGACATCATGGTGCTCGACGTGATGATGCCCCAGATGACCGGCTTCGAGGTGCTCCGTGAGATGAAGCTGCGCTTCCCGGACCTGGACATCCCTGTCATCATGCTGACCGCCAAGACCGAGACCGATGACAAGGTCGAGGGATTCGAGGCGGGGGCCCAGGACTACATGACCAAGCCCTTCGAGCCGCGGGAGCTCGCCGCGCGCGTCAAGGTGCTGCTGCGCGCAAGACAGGAGCGCGAGCGTCTGCGCGCCGCAGCGGAGGGGCTGGAGGCCCTTTCCACCACTGACGAACTGACAGGCCTGCACAACCGGCGCCACCTGATGAGCCGGGTGAGCGAGGCCATCGCCGAACACATCCGTCACGGAGGCCCGGTCTCGCTGCTGCTCTTCGACATAGATCGCTTCAAGTCCGTCAACGACACGTATGGCCACGTGGCGGGCGATGATCTTTTACGGGAGCTGGCTGACTTGCTGCGTCCTAACATCCGGCAGGAAGATGTCCTTGCGCGGTACGGCGGCGAGGAGTTCGTCATGCTGCTTCCCTCCACTCCCGTGGAGTCAGCGGTGGTGATGGCGGAGCGCGTCCGGGAGCTTGTTGCGATGCACGAGTTCCAGTGCGACGGCAATCCGCTTCGAATCACGGTCAGCATCGGTGTGGCGGGGCTGCCGGGAGACACCGTGCGCACGGCGGAAGAGTTTATTGCGATGGCGGACAAGAGGCTGTATCTGGCCAAGCATCTCGGGCGCAACCGCGTTATCGGCCCGGAGCCGCCCGCGTCAACCGAATCGTCGGCCGCCTGACCCGGGCATCTGCACTCCCTGGCCGTCTTAGCCCCAGCGCTCCTGAAAAGAGAAATCCGCCGGGCTCCATGCGAGCCCGGCGGAGTGGCATCAGGTCAGCGCATCGAACAAAGCTGTCCGCAGGTCTTCCCGCTTCTCCTCCACACGATCTGGGCAGACGCCTGCAGCTTATCAGTTTCTCCGCTTCCGGTTCCGCCCCGCGCCCCGGCCGCTTTTCAGCGGCGACAGAGAACAGTTATTTCTTTCGT
>CALCJH010000317.1 GCA_937967775.1 uncultured bacterium
CTCAGCACCGCTCCACCACTGCCATCGCCACCGCGTGGCTCCGCGAATGAGAGATGCTCACCAGAACCCTTGCTCCTTCGCCCGCCCGCGCCGCCCTGCCGTGCAGCACGGCAACAGGCCGTCCGGAAGAATCCGCCAGGATTTCCACCTCATGCCATCCGAGCGGCGGGCCCAGGGCCTTGGCAATCGCCTCCTTCGCGGCGAAACGCCCGGCGAAGAAAGCCGCCGCATCGCCTTTGCCGGATGCCAGCTCCTGTTCGCGCCGGGTGAATAGCCGGTCAACGAAGCGCGGACCTCGCTCAAGGAACGAGCGCATCCGCTGGATCTCCAGGATGTCGGTGCCGATGCCGCAGATCACCGGCGGCCAGCTCCGTGATGATGCTGGCGGGCTTCCCGGCCCACACCCACTCCGCGCGCCAGTGCCTTGAGCGCCTCGTATACCCGTGCCATTCCCTGCTCTTCAGTAAGATCCCGTCCGCGCAGCGAGGGATCCAGTGTCAGGGAGGTCTCGAAGAGGAAGACAGCATCTCCGATGCGCAGAGTGTCCCCGTCCCTCAGTATTGCCGCCCTTCGGAGGGGGCGAGCGTTGACCTGGATCATCTGATCCGGGTTTTCC
This sequence comes from uncultured bacterium, assembly GCA_937967775.1. Taxonomy (GTDB): domain Bacteria; phylum Armatimonadota; class UBA5829; order DSUL01; family DSUL01; genus CALCJH01. The sequence goes on from CALCJH010000317.1 coordinate 617, forward strand.
AATGTTTGCACCAGAATGAATCCTGCGTCCGAACTCCGGATCTGGCAGATGGCGCCAGCTCCATTGGCTCCGACGGCGACCGCTCCGTCTTTGTGTGGATGAAAGACGATGCAGTTGGACTGGGGAGCGGTAAAGACGAACACGTGTCCGAAGCCCGTTCCTGCAGAGATCGCCGTAAGCCGCACTTGCCGTGTCAGGAGCGTTGCTGATGGCTTACTGTCAAGGTTTCGGTTCAGATCTATGACCGTTTTCAACTCATCAGTTTCCAGTTGCGGTCCGGTCGCGGGACGGGTCCCGTTCCCTGCCGCGGGCTATCCATTCATACGGGCAAGGATACCGGAGCGTTTTCCGCAGCCTGTTTCCACAGCATCCGGCGAAGGGCTGGCCGTCTTTGCAGCGGCATTCTACTACAAACCCGCCAGTTTTCCACAGGCTGTGGAAAAAGGTGTGGAACAACGCAGTCGCGGGCGATTCCGCAAAACTTATACAACAACCCCGAAACGCTCCGGAGAGGAAAAGTGTGGAGATAAAAAGCTCGCTCCGGGGGCGTTTCAGTTCCGTGCCTGCTGATCGTCGTGCAGGGCTTTGGGCTTCAGGTGGCTGGCGTACGGCTCCTGCGATGCCTGGGACGAGGGCACGGCGAAAAGGATCCCGGCATCTCCGGAAGTAAGCCGCATTGTCACGGTCAGATCCGCTAGAGCGGAGCCGGCGGTCTTGCCGTGAGCCCGCAGTCCGTCCGCAGGAGACCAGGAGAACACCTGCCACGCTTCTTCTCCCGCGGCCCTCCGTAGCCCGGCCGAAAATGAGGCCGGACGCTCCGATGGCAGGGGATCCACGTTGCGAACGGTGACCCAGATCTCCCCCGATGGCGAGGTGAACTCCAGGCGGTCCGGCTGCGCGGAGCCGCCCGTCACGGCAGCTTCGCCCAGCGCAGCGAACAATCCCGCTGCTGGGAAGCCGGCAGGGCTATCCGCCGGGGGCACGCATCCGAAGAACAGGGCCCGCAGCCAGGCTCCCCGGTTTGGCGGTCCCTCCACCGCGACAGGCAGGGAGCCTGCCGCCAGCCGCACCCCGGCGATCCGGTCGGTGGAAGCATCTGCCACCAGCAGATCCGCCATCTCCAGCGCCGGGCTGGCCGGGTGATCCGTCCGCGCTGCCAGCACAAACCCTCGCCCCTCAATCCGTTTCCGGGCGTCGGACAGGAGCTCCGCAGCCGCAATGTGATGCGGGAAGAAGGGGTAGGGGGGCACCCGCCGGTTACGGTCTACCCTGTTGGCGTCCGGGCCGGTGTCCAGGAGCGCTCCCGCCCATCGGGATGCGTCCATCTCATCCAGCTGCAGCAATAGTCTCCTCCCGAAGGAGAAACGGGGGCTGATGTTCACCTTCCATCCATCCCGGTTCGGGACAGGCTGTCCCCCCGGAGTCAGGATCAGGCTGTCCCGCAGCGCCGGATCCGGCCGTCCGTCAGGGCCGGCCGGCGCACGTGCCGGAAGCTCCAGCAGAATCTTGCCTCGCGTCCCTTCTTGCAGTCCGTCGTCCTCTCTCGCAATCGAATATGCTCCTGTGCCCGTGCCCGTTGCGCATTGCGCAACCGGCAGCGCGCGAAGGCCGGAGCGTGCCCGAAGACGGGAGGGATTAAGCGCAAGGAACCATTCCCGATAGATCTGCAGCCAGCCCGCGCCCTCCGGCGCGACGCCAATGTAGAAAGTATAGGGCCGGTTCCACGCGCCGCAGAGGCTCAAGGGGGCGGCATCCTCCGCGCCTTTTCCTGCCGGCAGGAAGAAGCGGCGCGCGAACTCCAGGCGCACCTCTCTGTGGAAGCGGATGGCGAAGGCCGATGCCGGATCGAAGCCGGCCACCAGAAATCCGTATGGGGTCTGTGCCGCCACCACCGGCAGCAATAGCTCCGCGTCAGGACGGGCCAGATGGAGGTCCGCCGTTCCCCAGTAGGCGGTGATTCCCTCACCGGGCATCTCCCGTTCAAAGGGCAACAGATCCTCGCCGTCCGCCGCGAAGCTGATCAGCCGGGGATGCTCCATCGCATCCTCGCGCTCGAACGGAAAATAGAGATACACTTGCCGGGCCGCTGCGGAAAGGTTCCGGGCTTTCACACGCGCCTCCACCCGCGGCGGCGATGGTTTGGTCTCCAGGAAGACCTCCACCTCGTAATCCAGTGAGGATCTCCAGACCATACGCCCGGATGCGCCGTCCACCCGCACCGCAACCGGGCTGAATGTCTCCTGCCCGGACAGCTCCAGGTCGGATTCGGGACGCACGAACGCGCCCACCTTGCGGCCACCCTCATCCAGAACGGTTATGGAATGGCGCTCGGCGCGCAGCCTCAACGCCGCGGCCGTGCAGGGGGAGCACGCGAGCAGATGCAGCAGCAGGACTGCCGCGACAGGGAGTATGGCTGAAAGGGCTTTTTGCCTCAAAGCGAGCGCTCCGCGGTATCTTCCCGAGTCTGGACGCTGCCTAGCCGGCTGGCGGCAGGCGTTCCTGTATCTCATTTCGGGAGATGCCGCGGATCTCTACAGTCTTCGTCCGGGATGTCTCTCCGGAGACGATGCTGATGTTCGATTTGGGGATCCGCATGGCCCTGGCAAGGGCCTCCACAACGGCCCTGTTTGCCTGTCCCTCCGCAGGAGGGGCGCTGACCCGCACGTGGACCGTTCCGTCGGCTCCCAGCGCGACGCTCTCGCGCGAGCTGCGGGGGGTCACCCGGACTGTCAGCCGGACCGGTGCGGTTTCATCCCGCGTCATTTGCCGCGGACGATGCGCCGGTAGACGCGCTCGGCGTCACTGCCGCTCTGATAGATGGCCTGTCCCGTCCCGGTCAGGGACTCGAAGGAGACGAAACTTTCGTTGCGGATGCGAAGGATCCCGTTGTCCCCTTCGTCGAACTGCCGGAACTGTCCCGGCGTCATCGAAAAGGTGAACCTGCGTCCGTCCTCCGCCGTGAACTCCACCATATGATGCGCCACCACGCGATCGGCGTACTGCAGCACAAAATCTTCTTCTTCGTAGCAGCGGGAGACAGAGGCCCGGAGGGCCTCGACTGGCGCGCGTTTTTCCCTCCGCCACGTCCGCAGGGACTGAATGGTGAAGTAGATGAGCACCAGCCACAGCACCAGGACGGCCAGGGCGAAGAAGACGGCGAAGATGGCGCGTGCTAACTCCACCCCCGCCTCCGCATGTTAGACGAAATCCCGTCTGCGAATGCCGGGTTGTACAGGTTCAGGGTCAAGATTTATGCTTCCTGTGACACTCCGTCAGCGGTTTTCTGGCCCTTCGGACGCTAGCGTCTCGGCCGCGATTGCCTCTTCGCCGGGGTTTTCATCCCGCGGCTCTTCGGTCAGGCGAAGCTGCTGCACCTGCTGACCGGAGTCCTCTGTCCGCACGTCGTCCGCCGGCATTGCGACCACTCGGTCAAATCTCCGGCGCTCCAGCCATTCCAGCAGGTCGCGAGCCGCGCAACGCAGGGCGTCTTCCAGCTCGTCCCGCCGCTCCTGCAACCGCCGTATCTCGTTCAGCAGATCCTGCCGCTGTCGGTGCGCTTCAGCGTTCAGCCGCTCCGCCCGCAGCTCTGCCTCCCGCAAAAGGGAGTCCGCATCGCGGCGCGCGCTGGCCTGAACCTCGTCGGCCGTCTTCTGCGCAAGCAGAACCGCATTGTTTAGCGTCTGCTCCATCTCACGGTATCGCGAGACTTCCGCATGCAGGCGCTCGATCTGATCCTGCATCCGCGCGCGATCGCGCGCGCTCTCCTCAAGCTCCGCAGCCAGTTCGCGGAGAAGGTCGTCCACCTCCTGCGGACGATAGCCCCGGAAGCTGCGGGCGAACTTCCTGTGCGTCAGGTCTATGGCTGTTATCTTCATGATACTGCCTCCCCGGGTCTCGGGTCATATTCCGATCGTCCTGACCGGTGCCGCCAGGCTGGCGAGCACGCGGATGAGAAAGCTGATGAGGAAAAATACGATCAGCGGCGTAAAATCAACGTAGGCTGTCTTCTCCGGAGGAAGAATGCGGCGCATCGGCCGCAGCACCGGCTCGGTCAGATCCTCCAGCAGCCTGACCGCCGGATGATATCGGGGGATCGTCGGGATCCAGCTCACTACCGCACGTGCGATGATGATCCACTGGTACACCTGCAGGATGGCAATCAGCAGTTTCACTGCTCCGAAAGCTCCTTCGCGCGGCGGGCGGCCGCCTGAACGGCGCTGATCAGGGCGGAGCGCAGGCCGCCCCGTTCCAGCTCCGCGATCCCGGCGATGGTGGTCCCTCCGGGGCTGGTCACCTGATCCCGGAGCTC
>CALCJH010000318.1 GCA_937967775.1 uncultured bacterium
CGAACATATTCGCCGGGTTGTGGTAAAGCCCCAGCGGAGTGTCCAGCTGCTGCAGCACGCCGTCCTTCATCACCGCGATCCGGTCACCCATAGTCATGGCTTCCACCTGGTCGTGGGTGACGTAGATGGTGGTGATTCCCAACCGCCGGTGCAGCTTGATGAGCTCCGCGCGGGTCTGCACGCGCAGTTTCGCGTCCAGATTGGAGAGCGGCTCATCCATCAGGAACACCTTCGGCTCCCGGACAATGGCCCGTCCCAGAGCCACGCGCTGGCGCTGTCCTCCCGAAAGCTGTTTGGGCTTGCGCTGGAGAAGGTCCCGCAGACCCAGCAGGTCTGCAGCCTCCTCCACACGCCTCCGGATCTCATCCTTCGGAACCTTGCGCAGCTTCAGTCCGAACGCCATGTTGTCGTACACGCTCATATGAGGGTAAAGCGCGTAGTTCTGGAACACCATGGCGATGTCCCGGTCTTTGGGGGACACATCATTGACCACCCGGTCCCCGATGAGGATCTCGCCGGAGGTGGCCTCCTCCAGTCCTGCGATCAGCCGCAGGGCGGTGGTCTTTCCGCATCCCGACGGCCCGACAAGCACCAGGAACTCCTTGTCTTTGATCTCAAGGTTCAGATCGTTGACGGCAACGACGTTCTTGAAGGTCTTCCTGAGGTTTCTCAGAGTGACGCTGGCCACTTGACTGTCTGTGCCTCCGTTGCTCCCCGCCGCCGCGCCAGGCGCTGCCGGTGGCGGACGGGATGAATATGGAGAACCGGCATGCTCCCATGCGATCGCGAAAGCCCTGCGCCGGGTCTTTCGCGCCGCCGCGCCATTATACGGATTGCGCCCGCGCCAAGTCAACGCCGTCGAAACAGGCGGCAATTGGCACAAATTCGGTCGGTTAGGTATACTTTCTTCCGGCCGGTCAGCGCGGGAGATCACTCCCCGACCTGCCGCAGCTCTTCGGTAAGGAGTGAACCAGACAGTGGCAGACTTCAGATTCGATACGCTGGCCCTGCACGCGGGCCAGACCCCGGACCCCGTGACCAAGGCGCGCGCGGTGCCCATCTATCAGACCACCTCCTACGTGTTCGACAGCGTGGAGCACGCCCGCAGCCTGTTCGCTCTGGAGCAGTCCGGCAACATCTACACCCGCATCATGAACCCCACCTGGGACGTGCTGGAGCAGCGGATCGCGCAGCTTGAGGGAGGAGTGGGGGCGCTGGTCACCTCCAGCGGGCAGGCCGCCTGCAGTCTTGCCATCATGAACATCTGCGAGGCCGGAGGCGAGGTCATATCCGCCACCAGCCTGTACGGCGGCACCTACAATCTGTTTCACTACACCCTGCCGAAGTTCGGCATCTCGGTAAAGTTCGTGGATCCGGCCGACCCGGAGAATTTCCGCCGCGCGGTGACGGATCGCACGAAGGCGTTCTTCGTGGAGGCGCTGGGCAACCCGAAACTGGACATTCCGGACTTCGAGAAGATCTCCGCCATAGCTCACGAGAACGGTGTGCCGCTCATCGTGGACAATACTCTGCCTTCGCCCGCTCTGCTGCGTCCGTTCGAGTGGGGGGCGGATATCGTCATGCACTCGATGACCAAGTTCATCGGCGGGCACGGCACCAGCATCGGCGGCGTGGTGGTGGATAGCGGCAAGTTCGACTGGAAGGCCAGCGGGCGCTTCCCCGGGCTCACCACTCCCGACCCCAGCTATCACGGCGTGAACTACGTGGAGGCCCTCGGGCCGCTGGCGTATATCGTGAAGATGCGCGTCCAGCTAATGAGGGATCTCGGACCGTGCCTCTCTCCGTTCAACGCCTTCCTGTTCCTGCAGGGGCTGGAGACGCTGCACCTCCGTATGGAGCGCCACAGCCGCAATGCGCAGCAGGTGGCGGAGTGGCTGCAGCAGCATCCGCAGGTAAGCTGGGTGAACTATCCCGGCCTGCCGGGTCATCCCTCCCATGAGCTCGCGAAGAAGTACTTGCCGGACGGTTGCGGAGCCATCATCGGGTTCGGCATCAAAGGCGGCAAAGAGGCCGGCATCCGGTTCGTGGATGCCTGCAAGCTGCTTTCGCATCTGGCCAATGTGGGAGACTCCAAGAGCCTGGTCATCCATCCGGCCAGCACAACGCATCAGCAGCTCACGCCGGAGGAGCAGGCGGAGACCGGCGTCACCGACGACTATGTCCGCCTCTCCATCGGGACCGAAGACGTGCGCGACATCATCGCGGACATCGAGCAGGCCCTGCAGGCGGCGCGCGTCTGAGCGCGGCGCCGCTTTTCTGCGGGATGGACTATAATCGAATGACCGAAGCGGCCGGGGCGGCAACTGCGTCCCGGCCCATGCCATCCCGATGCTAGATCAGACAGACGTTCAGACCGCTCCCGGAAGCGTGGGACTGGTCCAGACGCAGTATTTCACCTTCCCCGGCCCCCTGCGGCTTGCCAGCGGCAAGGAGCTGGGGCCAATCACGCTCGCCTACGAGACCTACGGTGAGCTGAACTCCGACCGCTCCAACGCCATCCTTGTAGAACACGCCCTTTCCGGCGATGCCCACGTGGCCGGCCGGCATCATCCCGATGACCGCAAGCCGGGTTGGTGGGATATGATGGTGGGACCGGGCAAGGCGCTGGACACAACGAAGTACTTCGTCATCTGCGCCAATTGCATCGGCGGG
>CALCJH010000319.1 GCA_937967775.1 uncultured bacterium
CACCAGCTGGTTGTAACCAAAACTGGAGCCGCGCTCGCTGAGGAGAATACGCCGGTTGCCTGTGGATTCGATCTTGCGCACGGCGTTCACCATATCGTGTGGCGCCACAAACTGCCCCTTCTTGACGTTCACCGTCTTGCCGGTGCGTCCGCAGGCCAGCAGCAGGTCGGTCTGGCGGCAAAGGAAAGCGGGGATCTGGAGGATATCCACGGTCTGCCCGGCGGGATCGGCCTGCCAGGTCTCGTGCACGTCGGTCAACACGGGCACGCCGAACTCCGTCCGGATCTGCGCAAGAATCTCCAGACCTTTCTCGATTCCCGGCCCGCGGAAGCTCTCCACCGACGTCCGGTTCGCCTTGTCAAAACTGGCCTTGAAGACGCAGCCGATGTCAAGCCTGGCGCAGATCTCGACCAGCCGGCCGGCCACCGTCCTGCACAAATCCAGGCTCTCAATGACGCAAGGGCCGCCGATGACCGCGAGCCTCTCTCCACCGAACTCAACGCTGTCCGTTATCTTCACTCTGGTCATAACGCCATGATAGCCGAGAAGCGCCGCCCGGCGTCACGGCTGGAAACAGGAGCGCGTCTGGTGTATCATCCCCGAGAGATACTTCACGAAAGGACACTTCGAATGGCCGACCCTCAGCTGCTCACCGTGAGCGCTCCTTCTCTGGGCATCTTCATCGCAGCCGTCCTGGGGCTTCTGGCCTGCAGCACCTCCGCCGAAGCCGCATCGCTTCCTGAAGCAGTGGATCTGACGACCGAACATCGCACTAACCCCCTGGGGATTGACGCCGCAGAACCGCGTCTTTCCTGGCGATTCGCACAGGATGGCAGGGGGCGCCGGCAATCTGCCTACCAGATCCAGATTGCCGGCGGTCCGGAAGCGCTTCAGGCTGGCAACACCCTGCTGGACACCGGCAAGGTGGAATCCTCGCAGTCTCTCAGCATTCCGCTCAAGGGCCTGCGCCTTGCCAGCCAGATGCGCTACTGGTGGAGGGTGAAGGTCTGGGACGACGAGGGAAAAGAAGGCCCGTGGTCACCTCCTGCGTTCTTCGAAACGGGCTTGCTGCACAGGGCAGAATGGGAAGGCGTATGGATCACATCTCCCATCGGCGGCAACGGCTACCATTCCGACATTACCGCCGAAGCGGACACCGAAAAATGGGTGCAGGTGGATCTCGGCGACAGCCGCGAAATTGCGGCAGTCACTCTGTTCCCCGCCCGGCCCTACAACTGGAACGAGGACAGGCCCGGCTTTGGCTTTCCGCTGCGCTACCGGGTGGAGGCGTCCGACGACGCGGATTTCCGGCGGTCCACGGTGGTGGCGGACCGGACGGGCGAGGACCAGCCCAATCCCGGGGAAAAGCCGGTCGAGTTCCGTTTCGAGCCTGTCCGCGCCCGTTACGTCCGCCTGACAGCAACTCGCCTTTACACGCGACAGGACGGTCAGAAGCTGCTGGCGCTCGCGGAGCTGCAGGCGGCCGGGCCGTCAGGAGAGATCCTCTCCGTCGGCCGGCCGGCGTCCGCTCTGGACAGCACCGAGGCGCACGGGTGGAGCCTGGAGAACCTGACCGAGGGTATAACCCGTTCTACAGCTCCGTCGCGCATCGCGCCGCTGTTCCGCAAGGAGTTTACTCTGACGAAACCGGTGCGCAGAGCCAGGGCCTATGTGTGCGGCCTGGGTTATTATGAGCTGCACCTGAACGGACAGAAGGTGGGAGACCACGTTCTGGATCCGGCGTATACGAACTTCGAGAAGCGCGCCTACTACTCCACCTACGACGTCACAGATATGCTGCACGTCGGGCCGAACGCCGCTGGCGCCATTCTGGGAAAGGGATGGTGGGGACGCTCGCCGGTGCTGATCGTACAGATCAACATCGAGCACGACGACGGCAGCCGTACCAGCGTGTTCACAGACGGCACGTGGAAGCGCGGACAGAGCCCCATCCTCGACAACTCTCTGTACCACGGCGAGACCTACGACGCCCGGCTGGAGCAGGATGGATGGGACCAGCCCGGCTTCGACGACTCGAACTGGGAGGAAGCCATCGTTGCGCCCGAGTGGCCCACCCAGCAGCTCTCCGCCCAGACCATCCAGCCCATCCGAGTCACGGAGACCCTGACTTTCAAGAGCATGAAACCCGGGAAGGACTGCTGGGTCTTCGACTTCGGCCAGAACTTCAGCGGGTGGTGCCGCCTGACGGTGGCCGGTCCGGCGGGCAACGTGATCACCCTGAAGCATGCGGAGGTGCTGCATCCCGACGGCACGGTGAATCAAGAGAACCTGCGATCGGCCAAGGCCACCGACACTTACATTACTCGCGGATCCGGGACGGAGGTCTATGAGCCGCGCTTCACCTATCACGGCTTCCGTTACGTGCAGTTGGAAGGGTTTCCGGGGCATCCATCCGGCTGGGACGTCCTGAAGGGACGCGTGGTGCACACGGACATGCCCGCACGGGGGACGTTCGAGTGCTCCAACGAGCTGCTAAACCAGATCCACCGCAACTCCTGCTGGGGATTCCGGACGAATTTCCATTCCATACCCACGGATTGTCCGCAGAGGGACGAGCGTCAGGGATGGATGGGCGACGCCGGCATGACCTCCGACATGGGGCTTTACAACTTCGACGCCGCCGCCGCATATAACAAGTTCCTCCAGGATATCGCGGACGCTCAGGGCGAGGACGGGCGCATCCCGGACACCGTTCCGCATATCTGGGGGACGAACCCGGGCGATCCGATGTGGTCCGCCGCGTACCACTTCATCGTCCGTGACATGTACCGCCACACGGGCGACCGCACCCTGCTGGAGCGTCACTACGACGGGATGAAGCGCTACGTGCGGATGCTGGAGCGCGAAGCGCAGGACTACATCATCACCCGCAACAACTACGGCGACTGGGTGGGGGTTGTGGAGACCCCGAAGGACCTGATCTCAACGGGCAGCTTCATTCTGGTGTCGAACATCGTGGCCGACGCTGCGGAGGTGCTGGGCAGGAATGATGACGCGCGCTACTTCCGCGAGCTGAGCGCGCGCATCGCCGAAGCGTTCAATGCGCGCTTCCTGAACAGGGAGACTGCAGTCTATGGAAACGGCAGCCAGTACAGCTACGTCTGGCCGCTGTATCTGAAGATCGTGCCGCCGGAACTGCACGCCCGTGTGGTGGAGAACCTGGTGCACGACATCATGGTGAATCACAAAGGGCACCTGAGCACGGGGTTCCTGGGAGCGCGCTACATGTTCGAGGTGCTCTGCGACGAGGGACATGCGGACGTCGCCTACACCATCATGAACCAGAAGGACTACCCCAGCTACGGCTACATGATCGAGATGGGGGCCACCACCATCTGGGAGCTGTGGAAATATGAGACCGGCCGGGGGATGAACTCGCACAACCATCCCGCCTTCGGGTTTATCAGCGGCTGGTTCTACAGCGATATCGCGGGGATCGTGCCCACCTGGGAAGGGGCCGGCTTCGCCCGTTTTGACATTAAACCGCACCTGATGGGCGACCTGAAAAGCGCGCAGGCCAGTGTGGACACGGTGCGCGGGAGAGTGTCTTCGAGCTGGGAGCGTGAGGACTCCTCAGTGCGCCTGGAGGTCACCATTCCCGCCAACTCCACGGCAGATGTCTGGGTGCCTCTGGCCGGCAAGGGACCGGCGGAGGTGCTGGAAGGCGGGAAGACCATCTGGAAGGACGGCGCGTTTGTTCCGGGCGTGCCGGGAATCGCCACCGGCGAGGCTGCGGGGCGCTGGGTACGGTTCCATGCCGGCTCCGGGCAGTACCGCTTCGAATCCAGGAGCTGATTTATCTCATCTAAAATTCATCTAAAACATGTTAGCCTCCCTCTCCCGGCGGGGCCGCCACGGTGGCGGCCCCGCCGGGCCTCACCTAATCCCTTCGCCTGGGTCGAGGCAGCTAAGCAAAACAGGCATCTTCCCGGAAGAATGCTATGGTTATCGTTCGTTTTCGTGGCAAATTCTGCACGGCGCAGCGTCATCCTCTGCGTCGCATCATTTCCGACAAAAAGGGCGCGGAACTCAGGAACCATGGATATTTACGCGGATTACACTCCGCAGCTCAACAGCAGGCAGCTCATAAGTCTGGAGACTCTGGCTGACGATGCCGTCCACGACGCGGCAAGGGCCATCGCGTGCCTGCTGGGCGTGCGGTTGGAGATCAGCGCGGTACGGGCTCACGGAGTGCCGGCTGGCAGGGTGACGGACCTGGTGGGAGCTCCGGAGGATCTGGCTGCCGCGATCTACCTGAAGGTGGACGGGGACGCGCCCGGCCATGCGGCGTTTGTATGCCCTCAGGACGAAGCGCTGCGTCTGGTGGACCTGCTGAGCGGCCTGCCTGAAGGGACCACGCAGGAGCTGGACGATTTCGGAGCCTCGGCGCTGCAGGAGCTAGGCAACATTTTGACCTCCTCCTACCTGAACTCCCTTTCGGAGCACACGGGCCTCACCTTCCTGCCTCACCCTCCACAGCTCGCCGTGGACATGGCTTACGCCATCGTGACCGCCATCCTGGTGGGCTCGGTGGAAGCCTCCAGCGAGGCCATTTCGATAGTGACGGAGTTCGGTCAGGACAGTGGTCCGCTTCAGGGACTGTTCCTTTACATCCCTGAGAAGGCGTCGGTGGGCACCCTGCTCTGCAGTATCAAGGAGGCCGCCTGAGGTGGTTCGGCAGATTCCCGTGAAGATGGCAGAGATTGCGGTCTGCCGCCCGGATGACCGCGCCGTGCTGGTGGCGCTGGGACTGGGATCGTGCATCGGTCTCTGCCTGTATGACCCGGTTGCAAAAGTGGCGGGAATGGCTCACGTGGTTCTTCCCGACAGCTCGGCGGC
>CALCJH010000320.1 GCA_937967775.1 uncultured bacterium
ATCAGCCCCGAAGCATCGCGGAGCGGGTGGCGTCCGGCGAGGTGGACGAGGTGTTCCTGTTCGGGGCTCCGGCCGGGATGTCGGGGTGGGAGGCCGCCATGGCCGGTCCCAGTCCCTTCTTCGTGAATGGGGGGACCTATCACGTGCCTTCCGCGGGCCGCAACTTTGTGCTGATGGGCTTCAACTACGAGCGCGATGTAGACTGTATGCTGGAAAACTTCCTTCACAGAACGGAATGCGTGCTTAGCAGGGTCTACTCGCCCCCGCAGTGGTGGTTCCCCAGCTGGCCCATCACCAACAACTGGGACCGCTTCCGAATGTTCGACAAGATCCGGCCCGGCGAGTCGGCCGTGGGCATCTGCCACTACTCGCCGAACAGCCTGAGCGACTATGACTGGGGAAATCCCACCTACGTCTGGAGTATGTGCGACGACTGGAAGCTCAACTGGCCCAACCTGGTGGGCGCGGCTTCCAAGAGGCTGGTGAATCACCGGGAGTGGGGCGGAGGAGATCAGCGTCTACACCATCTCTGGTGGCTGGAGCACCTGCCCCGCGCCCCCGGCGTAAGCCCGGATGGCCGCCAGAACAACTGGTGGAAATACACCTGCAAATTCAACGACTACCCGGAAAGCCGCTGACGCTTCCGGCGCGTTCCGCACGCAGGTTGGCAATCCATCACCCTGATCCGAACCCTCTCCCGCTCGAAAGAGGGCTTTCAATCTGCCGTTTCTGGTCCCCGGAGAGCTGTCGCAGATACGGGTGGTGAAGCAGCGCACAGGGAGTAAGAGCCTTCTCCCCCCGTGGTGGGAGAGGGTCTGGATGGGGGGCTGGAACTGCGGCCATACCGGTTTCAGCGATCCGGGAACTCGTTCCCGGTACGCCCCCTACGCTGGTTGAGACGTCCGGCGCAGCCGGGGCGAGTCGAACCACGGATATCACCTGCGTGGTCTCGATACGCGCAGCTGAGCCCGCACTACACAACCCCCGTAGAGAAACAATGAAAAAGCCCCCTCCCGAATTGAAGGGGGCCTCTCTCACTCTCCTTACGCGCGCGTTACACTCAGCGCACGGCATACTGTCAGATTGCGGTGCCTCCACCGGGCGCCGATGACTGTCAAATGGCCCGTCAGCGCCTCCTGAGCCTCAGCAGACCCAGACCTCCCATCCCGGCCAGAGCTCCCAGCTGGAAGAACACAGGCTCAGGAATCGGGGAATAGACGAACTCCTGGCGATGCGCGTCCCAGCTGAACTCGCCGGAACGCGGGGCCTGCACCCAGATGGCATCACCCGTGTAGCCGACAGAGTTCGCAAAGGCCAGATTGACATAGCTCTGGGCCGCAGCTATCCAGGATCCGCCGATCGAATTGATCAGCGTGAAGTCGCCCCCGTACTGAACGATGTCCCAGATTGCCAGCTGTACCGGCACCTGAACGCTTTGAGTCCAGACGTTCACATAGTTGTCGGTCAGCCACGCCACAGCGGCAGCGCGCCTGGCCGGCGTATCGGTGCCGGAAGGAAGCTTTGCGTTGCTCTTCAGATAGTCCTGATCGTGCAACGCAGAGCTCAGCCCCGCGCCCTGGCTGGAATCGTTCGGGTTTTCGTAGTACCAGAGGCTGTTCGGTTCCTGCGACAGATCCGGATAGCCATCGGGCGAGCCCGTGGGCCTCAGATCAGGAGCTGAAGGATCAGTAACCCGCCCCAGTGCAGCCAGAGTCTGGTAAGACTCACCGCCGGCGACGTGGTGGTTGTAGTCCACGCAGAACATCCTGTATGCGACACCGTTCACCTCTCCGTGGTATCCTCCGACGTAGACGCCGCCGAGAATCGCGGACACACTGGTGTCCACGCCCACGAACTTGAACGGCTGCAGTGTCGCTCCCGATGCTCCCGGCGCGGCCGCCACCGCCAGCGCCAGCATCAAAACAACCAACCGGGAAATCCTCGAGATTTCCATAATGACCGATATACCTCCCTTCCTGTGTCTCCGAACAGAACCGGAAGCGGGGAAGGAACGCCCGCACTCCGGGATCACTGAACCGACCGGTCTCCTTGCCCACGGAGCAGGCATCCCGCCTGTGTCCTTCACGGCCGATGACTCCTCTCTGTTGTTTCTTTCTTCTGTGTGCAGGTCCCTCCTTTCGTTGCAGGATCCTGAATGCCGGGACCACCCTGGGGCGCACTGCCCGTCCCGGCAAAACGAGAGTTACTGAATCTTGATGACCTCGGAATACTGCGGCCAGAACGCTTTCACCTCCGCGTTCTTCTGGAACTCCGCGAATCTGGTCTCCACCTTCTTTGCCGTTTCCGGTCCGGCCTTGACAAGTTTGGCGCCAATCTCGCACTCCGTCTTGACCTCCTCGAACGGCAGGGTCTGCGCCGGGCGCTTGTCCAGACACCGGATGATCCACCAGGCTCCCGCGAACTGCCGGGGTCCGATGCGGTCGCCAACCTTCATCCCGAACACTGCATCTTCCAGACCCGGGATAGTGCTGGCCCGGGTGCGGCCACGTACGGTGGGAGGAAGCACGCCGTCGTTCTCCTTGCTGTCGTCCAGGCTGTAGTTCTTCACCACCGTCGCCCAGGCGATGCCGCGGTTCAGGTCCGCGAGCGCTTTCTTTGCGTCCTCCTCGGTGCGCGTCACGATCACCGCAAGCTGCACCGTCTCCGGCATATAGAACCGTGCGTTCGGGTTCTTAGGGTTGGTGTTCTGGTGGTAGAACTCCCGGATCTCCGCGTCGGTGACTTTCACCCCCTTAGTCAGCACGTTCGTCTGAGCCATCTGGAGCTTGAGGTTGCTCTTGAACTGCTCCTCGGTCAGCCCCTGGCGCTGCAGGTTCTCCTTGAAGTTCTTGCGCTTTGCCAACTCCTGGAAGCGGGCCTCCACCTCCTCATCCGTGGGAAGCACGCCTTCCTTCTCAGCGAACTGCAGCTGAAGCTGCTCGGCCACCAGGGCCCGAGCTACCGGCGCGCCGGCCGCTCTCTGGAGGCGGTCGAAGAAGGTGTTCTTGTCCACGGTGGCGCCGTTGACGGAGAATACCACTTCCTTTGCGTGGTACCGGGCGCGCATCCCGAAGACACCGATTACCAGCCCGATGAACAACGCCAGAAGCGCCACTCCCCAGATCAGAAGGGGAGAGCTCTTCTTCGCGGCGGCCTGCGTCCCGGCGGCCGCCTGCCGCGGTGTCGCGGCCCGTCGGGGCGCCGCCTGAAATTCAGCGGCACCGGGTTCGGCGGGAGACGGAGCGGTCTGCTCTGTCGCGTCTGTCATCAATCAGTTCCTCCAAGCTTCTCCGACCACGCGGAGGTCACTCTGCAGACACGGGCGGCCGCATCCGCCTCCCGCCGAGAGGCCGTGCTCCGGTAATACGAGCACCCTTTCCTTCCTCTCTTCCATCGCTCGCTAATACGCCCCTTCGCCCCGCAGCACCGCGCGCACCGCCCTTTTCAGGATATTGAAGTCCGTCTTCAGGGAGCGCCGTCGGATGTACATCAGGTCCAGCTCGATCCAGCGCTCGAAAGGCAGATCGGAGCGTCCGCAAACCTCCCTGAGACAGACCAGGCCCGGCGGAACGGTGAGTCTCAGCTCGTGGTGCAGCAGATACTTGTCCACTTCATGCGGCAGATGGGGACGTGGCCCGACCAGGCTCATATCCCCCCGCAACACGTTGTAGAACTGGGGTAGCTCATCCAGCGAGGTCTTGCGCAGAAGACGCCCCACGCGCGTCACGCGCGGGTCGTTGCGGATCTTGAAGACCGGCCCGTTCTGCTCGTTCTGCTGAGCCAGATGATGCTTGATTTCGTCCGCATTGACCACCATGCTGCGGAACTTGTAGAAAGTGAACGGACGACGATCCTGTCCGATCCGCGTCTGGCGGTAGAAGATAGGACCGCGGTCCTCCAGCCAGATGGCCAGCGCGATAACCAGGAACAATGGCGACAGCAGAATCATCATCCCTGCGGAGACAATGATGTCCACTGCTCGCTTGATGCGCGGATACCATGGGCTGGAAGACGCTTCCAGCGACAGGCCGCACAGGAAGAAGAGCTCCTCCTCCTCT
>CALCJH010000321.1 GCA_937967775.1 uncultured bacterium
AGCACGGGCGAGATCACGCTGGGTACGCCACTTACTGACGCCAGCCGGGACGTCTGGGTGACCTACGCGGCCAACCCCATCATCTGGGACGGTGGCAACAACATGAGCCAGCGTGTGCCATCGGACACGGTCTACAGTGACGGTGCGGTGTTCGAGTATGTGACCACGCTGCCCGGGCCGGAGAATCCCGGCGATCTTCCTGTCGACTATTTCTACAGCTTCCAGGCGAGCGACGGGACTTTCGTCGCGCAGTTCAACCCGTCCTCGTCGCCCAGTGCGATGGCCATTACCCGGCAGCCTTCGGGCGAGGGTTCGGGTGAGGTTCTGAGCTTTGCGTCCAGCTCGTCCGGCAGGCTGTATGCCACCAGCCGCAGCCCCATCGTGGGGCCGCTGCCGGTGACGGCTGTGGGGGACACCGGCATCCTGCTGGAGCCGCGCATCCTCAAAAACGGGTCGGTGCTCCGCCGCGAGTTCACCGGTCAGCTCTTGCCAGGAGATCCTGCCATCCGGTCCGTCTCGACTGACGGTCTGACCATCACGGTGGATCCTGCCGTGGTGCACCAGGTGAGGGGGGTCTATGACAATCCGAACCGGATCGGCACGGACTACTACAATACCGGAAACAGCGGCAAGTACAATGCCGCCACGGGGGTCATCGCCCTTGGCGCGGCTCTGCCGGCGGGAGTCCGCCTGGTCTACATTGACTATTACAATGCAGGCGACTACCGCATAGACTTCGTGAACGGCAGGGTGCTGTTCAGCACGGCGAACACGGCCTCGGACAACGTGGACATCGAGTATTGGTTCGCCGCATCGGGCCCGACTGTGGGTCAGAACAACCCGCCCATGCTGACGCAAGGACGGTTCTCGCCGGATCTGCCCGGCCCGGTGGATGGCGGCAGCTCGACGCCTTTCACCTTCACCGTGGTGTATACGGACGTGGACGGTCAGACCGGAGAGCCACCAGCGTTTGTGCGGGTGGTTATTGACGGGGTGGCCTATCCGATGCAGCCAGTGGCAGGAAGCTCGCCCATCTACACCAACGGGGTAACCTTCACCTACACCACCACGCTGTCAAGTGGGAGGCATCAGTACTACTTCGAGGCGTCGGACGGCACAGGCTATGCCCTGTTCGATGCCAATGGCTCCCGGAACTCGGCCACCGTCATCACGGATGTCGTGCCGCTTCCCGGACCGGTGGTGAATGACGATCCCCGGCTGCTGAACGGCACTGTGTCGCCGAATCCTGCGGCGGGGAACCTGCCGGGCACGCCTGTGACCTACACTGTCCAGTTCACGGATCCGGACGGCGACGCCCCGGGAGTCGGCTATCCGCGGGTGTGGATTGACAACCCGCAGGAGATCGACTACTCCGGCATCATCGCCGCGATCAACGGGGCCACGTTGACCATTCAGGGAGCGAACTGGCAGCCCGGCGTGCTGGCCGGCAAGATCCTGCAGATCACCACCGGGCTCGTGCTCTCGCCGGATACCGGGACACAGCAGACCGCCACGGCCGCCACAGGCAAGACCTTCCTGGTTCTTACCAACAGTGCCAACACGGTGACCATCGGAGTGACGGATCCTGCGGCGGAGGGCATCGCGGTGGGCGACACAGTATCCATCGCGTCGCTGGTGATGACTCAGCCGACGCCGCCGTCCACGAACTATCGTCAGCCGGTGACCTATCAGGTAGTGACCGCGGCGCTGCCCATCGGGGCACATACGTATCACTTCAGTGCTGTGGCTCCGCCCACCAGCACCGTGGTGCGGTTCCCCGCGAGCGGCGAACTGAACGGCCCGACCGTGCGCAGCGCCGCGCCCGCTGGGAACGTTCCGCCGGTCCTGACAGCGGGTTCGGTGAATCCGGTCAGCGGTCTGGCTTCGGATACGTTCACATTCCGTGTGAGCTACTCCGACGCAGACAACGACCCGGCTGCTCCGCACAGCGGAGTTGTGGGATACGTGATGCTGGTGTTTACCGACGGTGCCCACGAACCGGTCGTGATGAGCCCGCTCGCACCGCCGTCGGACTGGACAAGCCCGGTGGTCCACCAGGCGGTTATCGGCAATCTGCCGGCCGGGACGCACCGGTTCCACTTCGTCGCCTCCGACGGCTACCGGAGCGGAGCCACTCTGACCCGCTTCCCGGTGGATCCCACGGGCGCCAGCGACCCTGTCGTGACCATCAACTCGCGGCCGGTCCTGACCATCGGGCCGGGGCAGGGGGTCTCGCCGGCCAACGGCACCACCTCGACGGTTTTCACGTGGTCTGTGACCTACTCGGATGCGGATAATGACGCTCCTGCGTTCGTGCGGGTCATCATTGATGGCGGCGCACCGGTCGACATGACCAAGGTCACACCCGGGACGAACTACCGCGCCGGTGTGGTCTACAGCTATTCCTCGACGCTCGGTCTGGGAAGCCACAACTATCGCTTCGTTGCCAACGACGGCTTCCAGGATGCGGAGACGATGGCTCTCCAGAGCGGACCGCTGGTTCAGGACCTGGTGGAGCCGGAGTTAACCGAAGGGCGTGTGGATGCCGTCGCAGGCACCCCGAGCACGTTCATCTACAGCGTGAAGTATCGGGACCCGAACGGGGCGCCGGCGACTTCGGTGATGGTGTTCATAGACAGCCAGCCGGGGCGCGCCATGACCCGGGATCCGTCCTATTCGGATGCTCAGGGACGCTCGCTCTACAAGTCGCCGCCCATCCAGCTGACGGCCGGGACGCATACCTACTACTTCACGGCGAGCAACGGTCAGGCGACCACCCGTTTGCCGGCCGGCAGCGCGGTGTTCACCGGGCCGACGGTCAGTGGAGCCAGCCTGATCCTGAACATCGCGCCGTCTGCGCCGAACCTGGGGGACGAGATCGTGGTCTCGGGTAGCCTGACTCCGGCCAATCTGAATCCTGCGACGCTGACCATCACAGCGACGCGCGAGGAGGATGGCTCCGTCATCTCCCGGACCGTCACCACGTCGTCCTCCGGGGAGTATTCGGTGAGCCTGGGTCCGGCAAACGTGAGCGGCCTGTGGACCATCAGCGTTGCCTGGGGAGGCGGCGGAGGTTATCCCGCTCAGTCCACCATTCAGTCGGTGACTGTGGGCGGATACGCCATCAGCCTGGTCCGCAACCGGATAGATATGATCGGTCTGAGCGTCATTCCAACCAGCGCCGATCCTGCGGATGTGTTTGGCGATGGTGGGACGCCCGGCAATACGGCGGACGACGCGGCCACGCGGATGCGGCTGGCTATGTGGAGTCCCACGCTGAACCGGTACCTGATGTATCCTACCGACCGCGCCACCATGCGGATGGAGGGCGGATCCGGGTTCTGGGTGATGCCCACCACCACGGAGACTGTCTACGCCTCGGGCCGGCTGTGGCCGCAGGATACTCCGTACGCGGTGTCGCTGAATACGGGATGGAACCAGATCGCCTCGGTGTTCGCGGTACCGATCGCGCTGGGTAATGCGCAGGTGCGCTACCAGGGACAGGTCAGGACCCTGGCCTCCGCTGCGGCAGCCGGATGGATACGCGACTATGCCTGGGGCTGGAATCCGGCTGCCGGTACCCGCGGGGAGTACTTCCTGGTGCGGCCCGGTACGCAGGTGACTCAGCTTGAGCCGGGACGCGGATACTGGATCCGGGCGCTGGTGGACTGTGAACTGATTCTGCGGCCCTGAGAAGCGGGCGCATAAGCAGGAGATACGGAAAGGGAATCTACGGATAAACCGATGCAAGTCACGATGAGAGAGTATGCGCTCCGCGCGGGGAAAGTGGCGCTTGCGGCGGTGCTGGCTGCGGGTCTGGGGACCGCCGTTGCCGCTGAGGACATTGAACCTGCGGCTACGCTGCCGCCAGTCTCGGCTCCGGCGGTCCAACCGGCTGCTTCGCCTGCTCCCGCTGCGGAATCTCCCGCGCCCGCTCCGGCCCCGGCTCAGCCGGTATACACCGGACCGCGGCTCGGCTTGCTGATCATGCCCTTCGATAGCCAGGTGGAGCAGAATGTGAATACCCTGGGGCCGAGGGTGGCTCGCGCCATGAAGGATGCTTCCTTGCTCAGCCGCCGCTACAACGGCGTGCTGTACAATCCGCGGCATCCAGTCATCCGCAGGGCTCAGGAGGAGAACGTTCTGCGGGAGTCCGACGTGCGCGGGCCGTTCGGCATTGAGGATGATCAGATCGAGCGCGCCCTGCGCATCGCGCAGGTCATGGAGTTCCCCAGGGTGATGGTGGGCGCCATTACGGACTTCGAGTTCAATTCGGAGAAGCGGGAAGGCCAGATCACGATCACGGCGGAGATCCTGAACGCTGAGACCGGCCGGGTCGAGGGACAGACTCTGGTGGCCACGGGCCGCTCGCCGGCGAATATGGTGGCCGGGTTGCCGGAGCAGTTCGCGCTGGCCGCGACGGAAGATGCGGTGCAGCAGATCGTGGCTCGCTTCCCGGGCATCGCCCAGCCCACGGTGGCCCAGAACGGTAGCGAGGGTCAGGCTCCGCCGGAAGAAGCGGCAGCCGGTCCGAAAAAGAAGAAGAATAACACGGGCATCCTTGCGGCCCTCGCCATCTTGGCCGGGATTCTGATCGCCGGCGGAGGCGGCGGAGGCGGAGGAGGAACCGGTGTTGATGGCCCGCCGCCCCCCCCGTTCTGATCGGGCACCATCGCTGCAAAGAGATTGTTGAATATGAAGGCCGTCCTGAAGGGCGGCCTTCGGCCTTCCCGGGCAAACAGCGCACTGGCAGACCCGGGGCTGTTCAGATATGCTGAATTCGGGAAGTCCCCGGACCCTCCCGGGAGCGTGTTCGCGAAAATGTCTCAGTTCCGGCTGACAACCGATCTCAGACCCACAGGGGACCAGCCGCAGGCTATTGAGAAGCTTGTTCAGGGGGTGCTGGACGGCATGAAAATGCAGACTCTGCTGGGGGTCACCGGTTCCGGCAAGACGTTCACGATGGCCAATGTCATCGAACGCCTGCAGCGTCCCACGCTGGTCATTGCACACAACAAGACGCTTGCGGCTCAGCTCTGCAGCGAGTTCCGGGAGTTCTTCGGGGAGAATGCAGTCGAGTATTTCGTTTCTTACTACGACTATTACCAGCCCGAGGCGTATGTCCCGCAGACGGATACCTACATCGAGAAAGACAGTTCCATCAACGATGAGATAGACCGGCTCAGGCACTCCGCCACCCAGGCGGTGCTGGAGCGGCGCGATGTGGTGGTGGTGGCAAGCGTCTCCTGTATCTACGGCCTGGGTTCTCCCGAGGAATACCTGAAGAGCCTGATGACCTTCCGGCGCGGGGAATGTTATTCGCGCGACGAAGTGTTGCGTCAGCTCATAACCATGCAGTTCGTCCGCAACGATTTCGGCGGAGGGCGCGGCACATTCCGCGTGCGGGGCGATACTCTGGAGATCCAGCCGGCGGATGAGGAGATTCTGACCCGCCTGGAGTTCTTCGGAGACGAGCTGGAGAAGATCACCACGGTGGACCCCGTGACGGGTGAGGTGACCACCGAGCTAGACCGGGTGACCATCTTTCCGGCGACACATTACGTCACGCCGGCGGACAAGTTGGAGGAGCTGCTGCGGGAGATCGAAGAGGAGATGCTCGAGCGTGTGGCGTTCTTCGAGAAGCAGGGACGCTACATTGAGGCCCAGCGCATCGAGCAGCGAACGCGTTACGATATGGAGATGATCCGGGAGGTGGGATACTGCAACGGCATTGAGAACTACTCCCGGATCTTCGACCGCCGCCCGCCCGGGTCGCCGCCTGCGACATTGCTGTCTTATTTCCCGAAGGATTATCTGCTGTTCATAGACGAGTCCCATCAGACCATCCCGCAGATCCACGGGATGTATAACGGCGACCGCTCCCGGAAGGAGACGCTTGTCGAATATGGATTCCGTCTGCCGTCCGCGCTGGACAACCGTCCACTCAAGTTCCAGGAGTTTGAGGCGCTGATGGGGCAGACCATCTTCGTGAGCGCTACGCCCGGACCCTACGAGCGGAAGCACTCGCAACAGATCGTCGAGCAGCTTATCCGGCCGACCGGGCTGGTGGATCCAGAGGTGGAGGTCCGGCCCACAAAGGGACAGATAGATAGCCTGATCGCCGAGATACGCCGCTGCGTGGAAAGGGACGAGCGGGTGCTGGTCACCACGCTGACCAAGAAGATGGCCGAGGATCTCTCAGAGTATCTCCTGGAGTGCGCTTTCAAGGTGCACTACCTGCATTCGGAGATAGAGACTCTGGACCGCATCGCGATCCTGCGGGACCTGCGGCTGGGAGTCTATGACGTGGTGGTGGGGATCAACCTTCTCAGGGAGGGACTGGATCTCCCCGAGGTAGCGCTGGTGGCGGTGCTGGATGCTGACAAGGAAGGTTTCCTGCGCTCCGACACATCGCTCATCCAGATCATTGGGCGGGCGGCCCGAAACGCCTCCGGCAAGGTGCTTCTATTCGCGGACACCATTACGGATTCCATGCGCAGAGCCATTGACGAGACCAACCGACGCCGCGAGATCCAGATGGCTTACAACAGGGAGCACGGCATAGAGCCGCGCACCATCCGCAAGGCCATCCGGGACGTCCTGGAAGCTCCACGGCTCGGCGCGGCCGCGGCGCGGGATAGTGAGCAGGGAGCGCTTGGCAAGTCCCGTTCCATTCGCGGAGATGCAGTGCCGCTGGATCAGTTGATGCTCACGATCAGCGACCTGGAGAAGGAGATGAAGGCGGCAGCGCGGGCGCTGGAGTTTGAGCAGGCCGCCCTGCTGCGGGATGAGATCACGCGCCTGAAAAAGCTCTTGCCGAAAGGTTCTCTTGTGGACGAGGCGGTCACTCCGGCTCAGAGGCGGGCCGCGGCCCGCGCGGGGCGTCGTTGAGGTGGGAGGGAGAGTGAATTGTGAGGTTTGCAACCTGATATGCCACAGGACCGCATTGTAGTCCTCGGCGCGCGCCAGCACAATCTGAAGAACATCAATGTGGAGATCCCCCGGGATCGCCTGGTGGTCATCACCGGCCTGTCGGGTTCCGGGAAGTCGTCGCTTGCGTTCGATACCATTTACGCCGAGGGGCAGCGGCGGTATGTGGAATCCCTGTCCGCTTACGCCCGCCAGTTTCTGGGGCAGATGGACAAGCCGGACGTGGACGATATCCAGGGGCTGTCCCCCGCCGTTTCCATAGATCAGAAGTCCACCACGCGGAACCCTCGCTCCACTGTCGGGACCGTTACGGAGATCTACGACTATCTGCGCCTGCTATTTGCCCGCATCGGGGTTCCGCACTGCCACCAGTGCGGGAAGCCGGTGAGCCGCCAGACGGCCGAGCAGATTGTGGACGCGGTGATGGCTTTGCCGGAAGGCAGCCGTCTGCTGATCCTGGCTCCGTTGGTGCGGGGGCGCAAAGGCATTTACCGTCAGGTGATTGACGATGCGCGTCAGCAGGGGTTCGTCAGGGTGCGCGTGGACGGCACGGTCTACGAGGTGACCGACGACATCCCGATGGAGCGCTACAAGCAGCACACCATCGAGGTGGTGGTGGACCGCATCGTCCTTCGTCCCGATGCCGCGGGCCGGGTCTCCGACTCCGTCACCACTGCACTGCGCCTGGCCGGCGGGCTGGTGACGGTGGCCATTGTGGACGGGGAGGAGATGACCTTCAGCGAGGCGTTCGGGTGTCCGGACTGCGGGGTCAGTCTGGAGGAGCTGGCGCCGCGCAACTTCTCCTTCAACAGCCCTTACGGTGCCTGTCCGGATTGCCACGGCCTGGGCTCCTTCCTGCGGCTGGATGAGAATCTGGTTGTGCCGAATCCCCGTTTGTCCATAAATCGCGGGGCCATCGCTCCCCTGGCGGGGACCACCAGCGAATACTGGAACTCCATTCTGCAGGGGTTGGCGCACAATCTGGGCTTCTCACTGGATACGCCCTGGGAGCGCCTGACGCCGGAGCAGCGGCGGGCGGTTCTTTACGGGGACAGCCGCCCCGTGCAGGTGCGCTTCCGCAGCCGCTACGGGCGGCAGCGCGTCTGGGAGACTCGCTTCGAGGGAGTGATGACCTGGCTGGAGCGGCGCTACAGGGATTCCTCGTCCCAGCAGATGAAGGACGAGACCGAGAAGTTCATGACGGAATATCCCTGCGAGTCCTGCGGCGGCAAACGCCTGAAGCCGGAAAGCCTGGCGGTCCGGGTGGACGGCAAGAACATCGCCGAGGTGACCGCCCTGTCCGTCAGCGCCGCGCTGGAGTTCTTCGGCAGCCTGAAGCTCACGGAGCGCCAGGAGATGATCGCCCGGCAGGTCATCAAGGAGATCCGCACGCGTCTGGGCTTCCTGCAGGATGTGGGATTGGGCTATCTCACTCTGGACCGGGCTGCGGGCACGCTGGCGGGAGGGGAAGCGCAGCGCATCCGGCTGGCCACGCAGATCGGCTCAGGCCTGATGGGCGTGCTCTACATTCTGGATGAGCCGAGCATCGGTCTGCACCAGCGCGATAACCACCGCCTGATCGAGACCCTTCAGCGCCTGCGGGATTTGGGA
>CALCJH010000322.1 GCA_937967775.1 uncultured bacterium
GGGTCCAGCGACTCCATCCCTGCCCCACCCCGCACATAATGCCGGGGCGCATCCACGTGGGTCCCCACGTGAGACCCCATGGAGAAGCGGGAGTTGTTGGAGGAATCGCCGCTCTCCACGCTGCGGTATTCTTCCCACTCAAAGGGCGGATTGCCGGGATAGATCAGCATCCCGGGCTTGAGCGGCATCGTGATGTCTATGATCTGCGGCATTGATGGCGGAAGAGCCTCCCTCTGCAGCTCGCATGGAATATACACCGAAGGCGCCAATTGCGCCTCCGGCTTCTTACAGAAGGAAAAGGCCGGGAGCGCGGATAACTCATCGCTCAGAGATGACAGCTTCTCCGGATTCCCGCTTGGGTGCCGGCCCGCGCGGACAACAGACGCCGCCTTCGTCCCTACGGCTGAGGGCTTTCGTGCTTGCGCTTCTCGTCATCCCCCTGAACGACTACTGGGTGCTGATGATGGAGAAGGTGCTTTACGGACCCTATCCCACCACCATCTCCATCTTCGCCAACGCCGTGTTCACGCTGACCGTTCTGGTCGGGTTGAACGCGCTGGTCCGGCGGATACGGCCGCGGGCGGCGTTGACGGCGGCGGAGCTGCTGCTGATCTATGCGATGACCACGGTGGCCAGCGCGCTGGCGGGGCACGACATGATGCCCACTCTGGTGGGGATGATGACGTATCCGTTCCGTTTCGCCACGCCCGAGAACCAGTGGGCGGAGAAGTTTCATCCCCTGCTGCCGCAGTGGCTGCTGGTGACCGACCGGGAGGCGGTGCGGGCGCTGTGGGAAGGAAACGCCAGCCTGTATGCCGATGGCTTCTGGAAGGTGTGGTGGAAGCCGGCAGCCTGGTGGGTGGGCTTTGTGACGCTGCTGATGTTCGTCATACAGTGCGTCAACACTCTGGTGCGCAAAAGCTGGTCCGAGCACGAACGGCTGCCATTCCCGCTGGTGCAGCTGCCTGTGGCGATGGCAGATCCTTCCTCCGGCATATGGAGGAGCCGCCTGTTCTGGCTGGGCTTCAGCCTGCCCGCCGCCATCGTGGTGCTGAACGGCCTGGCAGTGTACTTCCCGTCTATTCCCACCATCAATGTAGGCTTCGAAGGTCGCGACCTGGCGGGGAACCTGGCATCCAAACCGTGGAGCGCACTCGGCTGGACACCCTACACGCTGTATCCGTTCGTCATCGGCATCGGGTATCTGCTGCGCGCCGACCTGCTGTTCTCCTGCGTGTTCTTCTACTGGTTTTGGAAGTTGCAGATGGTGCTGACCGCCGTCTTCGCGCTGGACGGCATCCGCGACTTCCCGTATGTGCGCCAACAGGCGTTCGGAGGATACATCGCCATCACAGTGATGGTGCTCTACATCGGACGGGGATATCTCCGTCAGGTCTGGCGCTGCGCTCTGGGACGCCCTTCGGAGCTTGACGACCGTAACGAACCGGTCTCCTACCGCACGGCCATCGCCGGAGCGTTGGCGGGCACCACCATGCTCTCGGCATTCATGGCGGCCATCGGGTTGCGGTGGTGGCTGGCTGTGGTGGCGTTTGTTTTGTATTTCGCGGTGGCGCTCAGCATCGCACGCATCCGGGCTGAACTGGGCCCGCCGGTGCACGACGGGCATTTCTCCGGCCCGGACGGCATCCTGCCGGGAGCGCTGGGGTCCCGGGCATTCACGGACCGGGACTTTGTGGGTCTGTCGTACTTCTGGTGGTTCAACCGGGCCTACCGGGCCCACCCCGCGCCGATCGGCATCGAGAGTATGAAGCTGGCGGAAAGCTCGCGCGCTTCCCAGAGGATCTTCTTCTGGGGCATCATTCTGGCTGTGGCGGTGGGGGCTGCGGCCACATTCTGGGCTTATCTGCACATCGGGTATCAGCGCGGGTTCGATGTGGGAATGTCCGCCGGGGGCGTGTATGCCAGCGGGCAGATGAGCGCCCTGGAGCGCTGGTTCTCCCGGCCGGAGGACACGGCCGGTCCGGGCTGGGGCGGGAATCTGGGGATCCTGTTCGGATTCCTGTTCTGCGTGCTCCTCTGGAAGGCGCACTTGCATATCGTCGGCTGGCCGTTCCATCCCATCGGATTCGCTATTACATCGAGCTGGGCCATCAACATCCTGTGGTTCCCATTACTGATCGCCTGGATCATCAAGGTCAGCATCCTGCGTTTCGGGGGGCTGCAGTTGTACCGCAAGGCGTTGCCATTCTTCCTGGGATTGATCCTGGGGGAGATGATCCCCGGCTGCCTGTGGAGCATCATCGGGATAGCGTTCAACATCCCCTACTACAGCTTCTGGGGACAGTAAGACGCGGAAGCTGACGGATACCGGTTTTTCGGGGGATCAGCCAGACAGCGCCCGGAGCCGGTTCAGAAGATTCTCCACGCCCTGGATGCGCTCGGCGCGGGTCTGCAGCTCCGTCAGCAGGGCCCGGCCCTCGCCGCCCGTGTAATCCACATCCTCTGGCGACCCGTCCGTCAGCAGGAACACAGGCCTCCCGGCCTTCTGCGCATCCAGCGCCACCCGGACATTGTCCAGATTGCCCGGTCCGACGCAGAACGGGGTGACGACAACGGCGTCCGCATCCAGAGCCATCCGCCGGTTGACCTCGGAGCGCTCCGGAGAGACTGGGGAGAACGGCGCCTCGGCGGCGTGTGGGATGTTCATCGCGCGGCAGAGCTCCTCGTCGGAATCTCCCACGTTGACCACACCACAAGTTACGCGGAACCCTTCGTGCACCAGGGCGCTCAGGATCGGCCCGCCGCTCCCGCCGCCGCAGATCACGTGCACCAGCGGCCGGTCCCCGGTCTCGTGGCGGTCCGCTTCATACGGCGGCGGAGCTGGAAGCAGAAACGGCCGTCCCGTGAGCGGATTCCTGCGCACCCACATCCGGGCATTCCACACGTGGGCGACCAGCGATTCCGAGAGGACGGCCGACGGGGGGCCGTCCGCCTCCACCCTGCCTTCCGCCAGCACCACCAGCCGCTGGCACCAGGCAGCCGCGAGGTTCAGATCATGCAGCACGGCCGCGACAGCAATGCCCCTGTCGCGGCACAGGCGAACCACAAGAGACATCACCTCTGTCTGATGCGCCAGGTCCAGATGAGCGGTGGGCTCATCCAGCAGCAGAACGCGGGGCTCCTGAGCCAGAGCGCGGGCAATGGCCACGCGTTGACGCTCGCCGCCCGAGATCCGGCGCACAGACCGGCGCGCGAGATGCCCGGCCCCAACCATCTCCAGAGCGGCCATCGCCGCATCCTCGTCTCCCCGGGTCTCCATATGAAGCCGCCCGACGTGCGGGTGTCTGCCCAGCAGCACAACCTCCAGCGCGGAGAGGTCGAAGGGGACCAGGGTGTCCTGCGGGACAACGGCCACCTGCCGCGCGAAGCCGCGCGCGGTGATCCGCCAGATATCCGCTCCGTCCAGAAACACCGTCCCGGAGATGGGTGGCAGGGAACGGGAGGCAACGCGCACCAGAGTGGTCTTGCCGCTTCCGTTGGGTCCGACGATGCCGGTCATCTCGCCGGGAAGGATCTCCAACGATACCCTGCGCAGCACCGGACGGTCGCGCCGGTAGCCGGCAGTCACATCGCACAGTCTCAGCATGATGGTCAGGCCCGCCCCCGTGACAGAATCCACAGGAAGACCGGCGCGCCGATAATGGAGGTGATGACGCCCACCGGGACCTCGCGCGGCGGCGCAAGGCCGCGGGCAAGCGCATCGGCCAGCACCAGCAGGCAGGCTCCACAGAGCGCCGATGACACCAGCAGCGGCCGGTGGTCGGGACCGAAGACACGACGCATCCCGTGCGGCACAATGAGGCCGGCAAAGCCGATAACTCCGGCCGCCGAGACGCACGCGGCCGTCCCGAGCGTGGTGAGCAGGATGACCATCGCCTTCAAGCGCTCCGGCTCCACGCCGAGCGAGCGCGCCTGATCCTCACCCAGCGCAAATGCGTTCAGGTCCCGGGCGTTCCAGAACAGCCCCGCCAGACACAGCAGACCGATCACGGAGGCCATCTTCAGATAATCCCACGGGTAAGGCGCGGCGAAGCTGCCCGCCAGCCACATAAAGATCCGGGCGATATCCTCCCGGGCAAGACTCAGCACGAACGTAGTGACCGCCCAGAAGAACGCCCCGACGATGATGCCCGCAAGCAGAAAGGTGTTGACATCGAGTTTCCCGGAGCGGCGCGCCAGCGCGAGCACCAGCGCCACCGCAGCCAGCCCCGTCAGAAATGCGGCAGCCGGCACCGGCCAGCCGCCCGCCACCGAATCCAGTCCCAGGATCACCGCCAGGCTGGCGCCGAGCACGCACCCGGAAGAGACCCCCGCTGTATAGGGTTCGGCAAGCGGATTACCCAGGAGCCCCTGCAGCGCCGCCCCGCCCGCCGCGAGCACCGCTCCCACCACCGCCGCCAGCAGGATACGTGGCAGGCGCAGATCCCAGATGATGCTGGTCTCCGGACCGGCCTCTCCACTCAGGTGGGAGGCCACCTGTCCCAGCGCCTCCATCGGCCCCACTCCGACCGCCCCCGTCCACAGGGCAGCAAAGAAACACGCCACCAGAAGACATGCCGGCACGGCTGCCGCCAGCGTCAGTCTTGTCCGGAGCGCCGCGCGCGGTTTCACTGCGTCACCTGCGCCGATCCGATGATCGCGGAAAGCTGCTGCAACCCTTCGACAATGCGGGGAGAAGGCCGCAGGAACACGTCGGGATCCACCTGGATGACATTGCGCCGCCGCACAGCCGGGCATCCCCGCCAGGCGGAGGAACGCAGGAAGTATTCCAGCGCCGGACGGT
Organism: uncultured bacterium; assembly: GCA_937967775.1. Taxonomy (GTDB): domain Bacteria; phylum Armatimonadota; class UBA5829; order DSUL01; family DSUL01; genus CALCJH01. The sequence continues at coordinate 4,805 of CALCJH010000322.1, forward strand.
CTGTCACCAGAATGACTTCCGGCGCGGCCGCAACCGCGCTCTCCTCAGAGAAAAGCACGAACCCATCCTTCCCGGCCTCCCTCGAAACATTCACGCCGCCGCATAGACCGATCATCTCATCCACGAACGTGTTCTGAGCCGCCGCCCAGAGTGGAGAAGCCTGAACGGCAAACAGCACCTTTACGGCGGATCGTCCCCGGTGGGTCCGTTTCATCCGCTCCACCGCAGAGCGGATCTCGCCGGCGACCTTCCGGCCCCGCTCCGGTGTGCCGCACGCAGCTGCAATGGTCTCGACAGCCTGCGCAACCTCCTCCAGACTTTTCGGAGAGATGGTCACCACGGGAATCCCCAGGCTGCGGACGGAGCGGACCGCCTCGCGGTTCAGGAACTCGTCAGCTACCACAAGATCCGGCTTCAGCGCCACCACCTTCTCAACGCTGATGGAGACATCACCCACCTTCTCCCGCCCGCCAGTCTCCGGAGGATAGTCGCACTGAGCGGTGACGCCCACTACACGATCGCCAGCGCCCACGGCGAACAGAATCTCCGTGGTTCCGGGGCTGAGAGAAACAATGCGGCGAGGGAGGCTTTTTGCCCCCGCGGCCGGTTCCGAAGGTGACCGGCCTGGCGCACCGCACGAAGACAGCAAAGTGGCGC
>CALCJH010000323.1 GCA_937967775.1 uncultured bacterium
GCGGGCCACATCGTCCGGGACGGGTGAGAAGCGCGATCGGTCTCAGACTTGCGCGCGCCTGTCCGAACAGGAACGGGAGGAAGGCGCTTTGATGGCTGGTTCAAAGGGTGACGCGACCTCTATGACAGGAATGGACATTCCCAGCCTGCCGGGCGGGCTAGCAAGCGTGCTCTCGGTCGCGGGTTCAGAGGATGCCACGGCGGAGGACGTGGCCCAGGCCATTATGCTGGACCCGGGGTTGTCCACCAAGGTCCTCAGGATGGCAAACTCCGCCTTCTATGGACGGCTGACCCGGGCGGAGACGGTCACCGAGGCGGTCGTGACACTTGGCTTCAGCGCCGTTCGGACCATAGCGCTTGCCGCCTCCGTCGTTGAGCACATTCTTCCCGAGAAGACTGTGCCCGGCCTGAGCTGGCAGGCGTTCTGGAAGCACTGCGTGTCTACGGGAGCCGCTGCGGAGCTGCTGCTGAGGCAGATGACTGGCAGCAGGCGCAATGGCGAGGTGGCATTCGTGGCCGGGCTTCTGCACGATGTCGGCAAGCTGGTGGTTGCTCGAAACGCTCCGACGGCTTTTGCGGCCTGCGTGCAGTCAGCCCGAGCCAGCGGGGGCGCGTCCATCCTTACCGCCGAAACAGAGGTGCTGGGCACGGATCATTCACTGGTCGGAGCCATGCTGGCCGAAGCCTGGCGGATTCCGGATACCATCGCAAACGCGATCTCGTCCCATCACAGCGACGCGGATCCTGCAGAGCTTGATCCTGCTGTCGCCGCGGTGCGGTCCGGTAACATCATTGCGAAACTGGCTCAGGGATCCTATCTCGCCGGATGCGAGGTCACCCAGACCGCGGCGGATGCGGCTGCCGCTGCTGGCGTTGCTCCAGAGGTCATTGCCGAGGTTCTCGAAGCGCTGCCCGAAAGGCTTCTCGAGTGCGAGGAGGTCAGCTCCTGGGGCAGCGCCCTGCCGGGCGCTCCGGCGATGGCCGCCTAAAAACATCAACACAGCTATCATGGCCCCGTGAAGGACGGGGTGGGCCATCAGTCTAATGCCTGGATATAGTACTCAGGTGAGACCGATGGCCATTCGCTTTTCCTATAGATTGCTTGTTCTGCTGTCCTTGGCTCTTTCCGCCATGTTGCCGGCATCCGCTGCTAGGCTTGTCGTGGGTGGGCAGGTACTGGACGCCGCGGATGGACGCCCCCTTGCCGGAGCCACGGTGGCCGTCTTCGACGACGGAGGAGAGGTGGTGGGCACCGACGACACGGATGCCGAGGGGGTATGGGCCGTCCCAGTGGACTGGGCACACTGCCATCTGAAAGCGCCGCCCGGCGGCAAAGGATTGTTCTCCACGGTCACAGGAGTAGTGCTCTGGCCGTTCCGGATGGTGTCAGATATCGTTGTGACTCCGGCCTCATCAGCCATCAAGGGGGCCATCAAGGCGGCCGGAGGAGCCGCAGCAGCTGGGGTGGGCGTGGCGGCCGCCGCCGGGGCGGGTCCCGTCGCCGCCGCGGCGGCAGGGGCGGCGGCCCGGACAGTGGGCAGCTACGCCGCTGAGCAGGTGGTCGGCGATCCGGACGAGGATCTGGACCAGAAGATGAAGCCCCTGCAGTCCTCGCGCGGAGCCACCGGTCAGGTGCGCGTCCGGGTGTGGAAGAAGGGGTTCCAGGACTATACCGGCGTCACGGGAGTGTATCTTCTCAGCTCCATCCGGATGGAGGAGGACCGGCACGCGCCGCTGGCCCTGACCGATGCTGTACACCTGGCCCGCAGCGGCTCCGGCCTGACGTCTTCGGCCCCGGTGCGGTTCGGGTGGTTCCGCCGCGTCGAAGCCGATCCCGCCGTTGCACCGGGAGGCTCGCGGGTGCGTCTCTCCGCGGAGATCACGCTTCCCCGGGAGGTCGGTTCGGGAGTCTGGATGATCGCGCGCAATCTGACCACCCGGAAGGACTATGTGATGATCCACGCGGGCGGGGATCTCTGGCACGCAGACCTGGACGCGCCGGAGAGAGGTCCGTTCCGCAATCACGAGATCGCCATCGTTGCCTATCGCTCCCCGCTGGAGGATGGCGGGAGAGACCGCGGAGCGGAAGGCCGCCTGGAGCGTCAGGGCGCGTTCGACCCGAAGAAGCCGTTCCCTGTGGATCCGGCCCTGCTGCTCTGCCGCAATAGAGGTTACACGGTCGTCACGGTGACGCGTCCTGAGAAGCGTCGCTGAAACCGAAGCCTATCGCTGCTCCAGTTTCCGGCGTTCTTCCTTCAGGGATGCTACGTTGGTGGCAAAGAGCTGCTCGTAGCGCTTCTGAAGCCGCTGGCGCAGCGAGCGGTCGGCCGTGGCGATGATGAAGCGGCTGAGATAGATCTCTCCCGGTTCCAGCCCCAGCCAGCCGTCCCGGGTGCTCCACTTCACGTCGGCGACGCCGTCGGCGGTGATCTCGAAGGCGTCGGCCACCTTCAGCCATGACGGCAGCTTCACGCGGATGCGGGCGTCCTTCGCCGGACGCACGACGGTGCCCAGACGGTCGCTCGCAGCGTTCTCGTTCACCGTCGCCAGGGCCAGCGTGTCCGTCCCGGACAACAGGGCTCGCACCCACAGATAGCGCGAAGCCTCTGTCTTCAGAGGCGCCGGGCACGATGTGGCGATCACAGGTCCGGCCGTGCGCACCTCCGCCCCCAGCAGTCCGATCTCGTTCCAGAGAGCCATTGCCTCCGGCGTTCCCGTGTCAAGCCCCCGGCAGAAACGGTCATATGCGAACCACCAGTAGGAAAGGCCTTTTGCTCCCTCCCCGATAGCGTAATACACCTCCATCCGCTTCTCTTCCGGTGTCGGGAAGCGTCCCAGGTAGCCGTCCGGATGCTCGTACTGGGTGGAGCAAAGGATGACGTGGAGCGGCTTGGGCTGCCCGGAGGATTGGGAAATGGCGGTCACCGCCTGCACGTAGGTCGGCCGAACGTGGGATCCCAGATAGTAGGGGTGCCGGGTGTAGGACTGGTCCAGCTGCTCGGGGTAGTAGGGATCCACGCAGGGGATGTCCGCAAGCTGGTGATACATGTACCAGTTCTCGGGCTTGTAGGTGTTGTCAATGTTCAGCAGGACGGGACTGTTCGGTCCGAATCGCCGCAGGAGGTGCGACCACTCCACCAGGAACTGTCCCAGCGCTCCCAGCCGGTCCTTCTCGGGAATATCGCGGAATGCAGCGTCGTGGGCGTCGGGCTCGTCCATTGCGAAGAGGAACAGGGCGTCGTTTTCCTTCGACGGCCAGTGGACCATCCGCCGGATACCCTGCGAGTCGCACCACCGCCACCCTTCGGGCGAGTTGAAGTACTCGCGGCACTGTCCCACCACGAAGGGCATAACGGCGTTGATGTTGTGCCGTTTATACTCGGCAATAAACTGCTTTGTCGCCGTCTCCGGGTCCAGCCCTTCGCCGGATGGCGAGCTCCACATACCATAGATCAGGTCGTGGCCCCAGGCTCTGATGCCCGCCATCGCCGCCGATCCATCGGCGTAGTCCGCCTGGAACAGATGCCAGGAGAGCCAGTCGAGCGGTTTCTCCGTGCGCAGAGTCATAGCGCTGAAGGGAAGCGCCGGATCTGAAGCGATCCGGGTCTGCGCCGTCACGTCCTGCCCGTCCATCAGCAGCCTGACAGGCGCTCCGTCGGCTCCGGGGCGGAACGAATAGAGATAAACCGTCTGGAGGTCCGGGCTGAAGGCGATGGTTCCAAACCTGGGGTATTCGCGGCGGGTATGAACGACGGTCCGGCCGGCTACCTGACCGCTGACGAAAAGCTGGATGTCCAGCCGGTCCGGTTCCGGAGCGCGTTTCAACCGGACGACCAGTTCGCCGTGCCCGCCGGGTGGAATGATCTGAGGATCGGCCTTCCACCATGCGGGCCAGCCGTACCTTTTCGCTTTCTCAATGTCTGCCTGCGGCAGCCGGGAGATCAACAGGCTGCTGTAAAAGCGGTCCTCGGCGCGCTCAGGGCGATGAGAAGGCTCCAGGACCTGCGTCAGCTTCAGCCCTTGAACAGCCGCATCGTTGACGGTGATGGGTTCCGGGCCCGTGTTCCTGAAGTAGACGAACAGATATCCGCCAAGCGGCATATCGGGACGGGCGTAAACGAGGGGCTCGCCATCGTCGTCCCGGAAAGACCATCCTTCCTGCCAGAGGTTTATGAAGTGCGGGAACGGGATGTCCGCGAAGTAGCAGGAGCCGGTGATCTCAAGTGTCGCGGCCGGAGCAGCCGCCGGTAGGCTCATCATGGCGGCGCAGATCAACAGTAAACTGGTGTGACGGGACATCGCGGCGACCTCCTCAGGTCTATTGTCCAGGCAGAGGTGTGATCATGGGATGTTAGGCCTGGGCCTCCGATTTTCCTTCCATCAAGACCCCGCAAGATTGCTGGAACATCCTGCCCGGTCGGACAGTCAATGAAATGCCCGTACCGGGTCGGGAGTCTGCCGGCGCGGGGAGGGGGAAAGAAAGGGATCTGTCCTTGACAGCGCTCCGTGCGTATGGTACGATTACCAGGGGAGTTCGTGAAGGACGCCGTGCCCCGCAAGTCCCCGCATCCCGCGTCAGGCTCGCTACCCAGGCCGTCCGTTTGCTGCGCTGTTCTACGTCTGCAGGCGCAAGGTGAGGGATGCGAGAAGGTCGGCTGGCCGCCGCATCCGGCGCCGGTGGGGCGTGGCTCCGGCGGCTCCCTGGAGTCCCGTTGATGCTCCGGGTGTTTCGAAACGGAAGTCAGCGCGCTTCCTGCAGACCCGCCGGAGTTCAACCGATTATTGGCTAATCCTTTACAAGAAGGGCAGGAGAGATCCGCAATGAAGCAGCGTGGTTTCACTCTC
>CALCJH010000324.1 GCA_937967775.1 uncultured bacterium
GGGGCTGTAGACGATGACCCCGATGCCGTTGTCGCGGCAGAACGGCAGGACATCCTGCTCGATGGAGCGGTCCAGAAGGCTGTAGCGGGGCTGGTCGCTTGCGACCGGGCCAACCGCCAGACACTGCCGCATCATTTCAGGAGTGAAGTTGCTGACACCGATCTCCCGTATCTTGCCTTGCTGGCGTAGATCCAGCAGGGCCTCCATGGTATCGTCCAGTGGCGTGGTGGGATCTGGCCAGTGGCACTGATACAGGTCTACGTACTCCGTCTGCAGACGGACCAGGCTGCGCTCGCACTCCAAACGGATGGAGTCCGGCCGCAAGTTCCGGTATACGTCCACATCCCCCACACCCTGTACGGTGGTGCGGAAGTGGAACTCCCCTTCCGTGGAATCCCAGCGCAGCCCGCATTTGGTGGCGATAATGGCGCTTTCGCGGCGGCCTTTCAGTGCCTTACCGACCACTTCCTCACTGTGCCCGCATCCATAAACGGGAGCAGTATCAATGCAGGTCACTCCGGCATCCAGGGAGGCGCGAATGGCATCCTCCGCAGCCGCATCATCCGTCGGCCCCCACGCCCATCCTCCGATGGCCCAGGCGCCGAAGATCACGGCCGGGACCTCCAGACTGCTGTTGCCAAGCTTGCGATACTCCATCGGCAAAAGCCCTTACCTCCGGGAAAGTCGTCCGTTCTGGAGCGCCGCTACTTCGCAGCAGACGGCAGCTCCGTGAGATAGATTTCTTTGAACGCCAGCGGACACCCGTGGTCCTGGAAGCCGATATAGCCCGAGCGGGGCAGGTCTTTCAGCGGGACGGAGAACTTCCCGATGGGCCGGTCGTACTCATCCAGATCGGCTTCGATGATCTGCTCGCCGTTCAGCCAGACCTCAACATGCGGCCCGTGCGCGACGATCTGCATCTCATTCCATTCGAAGGCGGGCCGGGAGTTCTCGATGCGGGGCTTGATAATGTCGTAAATGGCTCCGGCAGAATGGACCGTGGGCTGCTGGCCGTGTGTATCCAGAATTTGCACCTCCCAGCCCGTCCAGGGCGGGTCTCCGTCACGCGTGCAGCGGACAAAGACACCGCTGTTGGCGCCCCGCGAGAGCATGTACTTCAGACTGAGGATGAAGTCGGCGACCGGCCGCTCATATCGCAGCCACCATCCACCTCGTCCGTTGCACAGTATGGCTCCGCCCCGCACGTAGAAAGCATTCTTATTCCCCCCGACGACCGTCCATCCGTCCAGGTTGCGGCCATTGAAGATGGGCTCCGGCTTCAGACCCGCAAACTGCCGCGCATACGGCGGGAGCTGGGGGGGAGGCCCGACCCACGTAAGGTCTGGGGCAGCCAGGAGTGCGCCGGCGGAAGACACCAGAACCGCCAGCGCCAGCAGCGAAGTGACAAAACGCGACAAAGCAGGCACCCCTTTTCCCAAAAGGTTCCGGCGCGAGAGCGCCAGGGTGCAGTTTATGCATCCGGGCGCCATTCCGCAAGCCCTGAAGAGGCCGCCCACTACTGCCCGCTATCAGGAGTCCTCCAGCAGACCACCGCGCACTGATCCTGATACAGGGTCCCCGTCACTATGCTTCCGGCTACCCGAAGCTCCGGGTTTTCGACCCTCAGGCTATCGCGGTCGTAGACCGTCAATGAGGTTATCTCGCCGGGAGTGGCCACCTTCCCCGTCCAGTCTGAATCGGTCCAGAGCAGCATCCGGCCGTCCGAAATCTGGATGCGAGGTCCGGAAGGAAGCGCGGGAGCGATGACCCCGGCCAGTTCCAGAGCGTCCTGCACGTAGCCCGCATCGCGTCCCCGCAAGCCGCTTCCGTCCATCGGAAGTCCGGCATACAGAATCAAACCCTCGCCACGGCGCACCCGCAGCGCTACTGGCTCCTGAGACCTCTCCAGCACGGCCGTGACCGTGACTTCCGGTGGGGGACCTTCGCCGGTTCCGGCGAGTTCCAGTACACCGGCCCCGTTGTACTCGCGCTGCCTGAACCCCCAGCGGCCCGATGCGGGCGTCGTGCTGACCATCTGAAGACCTTCCCTGCGAACCTGCCGGATCCCGGTCCAGGCCGGAGGCCCCTGCTCCCGGTAGCCCAACGATAGGATGCCACCCGCAGCCACCCACTTCTGGAGCGCCGGCGATTCCAGAAACGCCTGATCCAGCCCGGTATCATCTGGAATCCAGATCAGCCGGACGCTCTCAGGAAGGAAGCGGAGCAGTGAGGCGCCTCCCGGCGCTTCTGGGGGAGGAGTCGCATCCGCCTTCGGCTGCAGGTAGGCATCCGGAGCCAGGTCATCGGACATCATCGCCAGACACACCGCGCCGGCACGGTGCGCCAGATCGGCCACAGCGTCAAGAACGCCATGGAAGCGTTCGTGGTCCGCAGACCTCACAGACAGGGCAGATGCCGGCAGAACCACGGCCACTACGGGATCAGCCGCCCCCACTCGTCCCGACGTGCCGGAGGCGTCCCGCATCAGCGTTGCCATTTCGACCGCCGCTTCAGCGCCTTTCAGAAGAGTCCCGTCCGAATAACGCATCCCCCAGAGGAAGGCCTCCGGGTCGAACTCATCCCAGGCATAGATCGTCTGGATCGCTGCGCCTGCCAAGCTCTGTTGGAGGAGCATCCGAAGGGTTCGTGCTTTTCCGGTAAGAGTCTCAGCCGTCCGCGTGAGATTGGTCTCCGCGATGATGA
>CALCJH010000325.1 GCA_937967775.1 uncultured bacterium
GGGCATCATCAGCCGGGGAGAGCCCGTGGGGAGGATGCTGGAGGTGTTGCGGCGCAACGAGTTTCTGGCCATCCTGCCGGACCAGAACACCATCCGGGATCCGGTGTTCGTGCCGTTTTTCGGGCGGCTGGCCTCCGTCGCCCCCGGTGTGGCGCTCCTGGCCATCCGGTCCGGGTCCCCGATCCTGCCCGGGTTCGCCACCCGGACGGCCACCGGGTGGCGAGTGGATAGCTATCCCGAGGTCTCCGTGCCGCAGTCGGGACCTCTGAAGGATAGGATCCTGGAGGTGTCTGCCGCATATACGGCGATTATCGAGCAACACATCAGACGCTATCCGGAGCAGTGGCTCTGGTTCCACGACCGCTGGCGCCGCCGGCCGGATGGAGAAGAGGACAAGGAGCAGGTTTGAGCATCGGCGAGTCAAACGACAATGCGCGGAGGGTATTGATCGTCAGGTTGTCCTCCATCGGGGACACCATCCTCACCACCCCTCTGCTTGCGGCCATCCGGGATTCGTCTCCCTGGACGGAGGTGGACTGGGTGGTGGGCCAGAAGTCGCGCCAGATCGTGGAGATGTGCGAAGGGGTCTCGCGGATCTTCACGTTTCCCAAGGTCTACGGTCCCCGGATGGCCATACGGGATCCGGCGGGAGCTCTGGAGTTCTCCCGGACCCTGCGCCACCTGAAGGCGGAAATGGGTGAGCGCAGCTATGACTTGGCACTGGATGTGCAGGGGCTTCTGAAAAGTGGGCTTGCGACCGGCATCTCTGGGGCGCGCGTCAAGATGGGATGGAGCCGTCCGTGGGCCCGGGAGTTCAGCTGGCTGTTCACGGATGTGCAGCTTCCGATGCGAAACAACTGTCACGTGGTCGAATCCTGGCTGGACCTGACCCGCGCCGCCGGATTCCGGGAGAAGCAGGTGCGTTTTCCCCTGCGCGTCCCGGAGGACGCCCTGACCGAAGCACGCACGTTTCTGGAAAGCATCCGGGGAGACGGACCCGTCGTCGTCATGAACATGGGCGCCAGCAAACGGGAGAAGTGCTGGCAGGCCGCCAGCTTCGCGCGGCTGGCGGAGGTGGTCCGGCGGGAGACGGGCGGTGTCAGTGTGTTCTCCTGGGGGAGCGACTGGGAGAAAGAGATGGCCGAGGAGGCGGCCAGACAGTCTGGCGGCGCGGGCGTGGTCTCCTTCCGCACCACGCTTTTCACGCTGGGGGCGCTCATCCAGCTCTGCGATGCCTATGTGGGAGCCGATACCGGTCCCACTCATCTGGCTGCCGCCCTGGGCACGCCTCTGGTGGCGCTTTTCGGGGTCACCAACCCGCGCCGGGTCGCGCCGTACGGTCAGGAGGTCAGCTTGATCAGCCGGTATACCGGTCCGGTGGACCAGGTGAAGGTGGCCGCTGCAGACGCCTCAGCCATGGCGAGCATCACGCCTGAAGAGGTCTACGAGCGCCTGCGTCCGCTCCTGGGGCGGGAGCGGAGCCGGTAGAAAGCGGGCTCCGGCGAGATGGCGGGAGAGGATCGCCGCATCCGGTGCATCGCCGTATTCCACGTAAACCAGATCGGCGACATGATCTTCAGCCTCCCCTTGCTGGCGAACCTGCGGCACCGCTACCCCCGCGCAAGGATCGTCAGCGTGCTCCGGCCTCATCTCCGCGAGATCTGGGATATGGCCGGGCTGGGAGATGAGTTCCTCATCCGTGACAGGACTTCCCGCTTCAGGGGGTTTCTGCCCATCGTGCGCGCCCTGCGAAAGCGCTCGCCGGACCTGTGTATCGTCCAGTCCCAGACCCTGGAGCCCGCCCTGCTGGCAAGGCTATCCGGTGCTCCTGAACGGGTGGGGTTCCGCATAGCGTGGTGGGACCGTTTTTTCCTGACGCGAGTCGTGCCGAAGGACACGCCTCCATCGGTGGCCAATAATCTCCGCCTTGGCGAAGCCGCCGGTGCGCCCTCCGTCCGGAGGGACTACGTAGGGTTGCTGCGGCCCCCCGCCGGCGAACGGATACGGATGATGCGTCGGCTTGCCGAGCACCGTGTGAACGCGCATACTCGCCTTATTGTCCTTGCGCCCGGCGCGAGCGCTGGAAGGGCGCTGAAGCTGTGGACGGACGAGGGCTTCGCCGCCGTAGCCGATCATTTTGCCGCCCAGCCCGGCACGGCCGTCGCTTTCGCGGGAGGCGAGAGTCTCTCCGGCATAGTCTCCCGCGTGTCCCACCCTGTCCTGGATTTTTCAGGCGCGACCACACTGCCCGAACTCGCAGCGCTGCTGGACCGCGCCGACCTCCTGATCTCTGTGGACAGCGGTCCGCTGCATATGGCCGCGGCGATGGCTACCCCGGTGGTAGGGATCTACGGCCCGACGGATCCCGCGCTGACCGGCCCGATGGGGATCGGGCACCGGGTGGTGCGCCTGGGGGTTCCCTGCAGCCCGTGCCATCTGAAGGAGTGTTCCATCGGGCGCATCTGCATGCAGGATCTTCCGCCGTCAGCGGTCATCCAGACAGCCGAGGAGGTTCTGGCCGCGACGCGTTGTGCGCCCGATGACTGGCGGTCTGCCCGGCAATGACTCCGGGCGCCGAGATGATGGCCTGCCGCATCTGTGGCAACGAGGTGGGCAACCGGGAGCATTGCTTCCGGGAGATGATGTTCGGGACGGGCGAGGAGTTCCTGTATCTGGAGTGCGGCTCCTGCGGCTGCCTTCAGATTGCCGAGATCCCGCCTGACCTGGAGCGTTACTACAGCGCGGGGCACGCGGGACTGGTGGCGGATCCACAGATTCTGGCGGGCTCGTCGCTCAAACGTTTGCTCCGGAGGCTGCGAGACTCGCATACACTGACCGGAACAGGGACGGCAGGCTGGCTTCTGGAACTGCTGCAACCCGCGATGCCTGCCCTGCGCGCCCTCGCGCGGCTT